>NZ_JAHVIO010000002.1:0-245069 GCF_019801675.1 Halomonas sp. DP8Y7-3 | reverse complement strand
CCCGCTGCGCCCACGCTGACGGTGCCCTTGGCATCGCCACCGGCGAAGGTGTGCTCGGTACCCGCCACGGTGCCTTTTGCGGTATCCACGATGGCCGACGTGGTAGCACCGTTACCCAGGGCGACGCTGTCTGCCACCGTGGCCTTGGCGCCATTGCCGATAGCCACGCTATTGGCCTTGTCCGCCACCGCAGATGGGCCCATGGCCAGACTGTCGGCGCCGGTGGCAGACGCCGCTGTGCCGGTGGAGTTGGCCTGATAGTAGTCGGCATCAGATTTAAGGTCAGCAAGCGCCGCCGTGTGACCATCGATGGTGGTCTTATTACCATCAATGGCGAGATTACTCGCGTGGAGCTGGCTACCGTTCACCGCATCGGTGCTGGTCGCGGATAGGCGACCCGCCGCCACATGGGTAATCGTACGTTCGGTGCTGGCAACGGCATTACCTTCGCTATCTGTCGTCGCCGCAGAACCAACACTAACGGTGCCCTTCGGCGCAGTGCCGGCAAACGTGTATTTGGTCCCCGCTACCGTTGCATCAGTCGTGCCAACGGCCTGCTCCGTGGTCGTACCACTGCCCAGCGCAACACTCGAGGCTTCGCTGGCATTGGCCCCGTGCCCAATAGCGACAGCCTCCAGGGCAGACGCGGTACCGTTGGTGCCCATCACGATGGTGTGATCGGCGCTCGCGGTTCCCGAGCTACCGATAACCGTAGCTCCCAACCCGTCAACATTGGCATTATTGCCAATAACATTGGCCTGTTTCGATGCAGAAGACACCGTGTTGCTGGATCCAGCAACGCCTGCAAAATCTGCGCTGATATCGTTGTTGTTGCCCAGCACGCGTACTGCGTTACCGTCCACGTCATTATTCATGCCGATAACGCTGGAGTACTGCGACGCGTCGCTGATCGTGTTGGAGTCACCAATGGCGTTCGCACTCTCGGCGTTGGCACCGATAGAACTATTCGTGCCAATCACCACGCTATTTGCAGCGCTGGCGGTCAGTGCGCTGCCGAGACTCACCGCGCCATCAGCGCTAGAGGTACTCCCCTCGCCAATGGCGATGGCCTTCGCCCCAGTGGCGCTAGACTCTCCCCCCAAGGCGATGGCACCGTCTTCCGTCGCCTGGGCTCCTGCGACGGCATTGCTTCCCATAGCAATGGCGCCCACGCCAGATGCCGTTGTAGGCGTCTGCAAGGTGTCATCGTTAAACAGCTTGTCAATAGCGGCACCAATGGCAATAGACTGACTTCCCGTAGCTTCAGCCCTTGCCCCCATCGCCATGCTACTTAACGCTGTAGCGCGCGCGCCTCCATCTGTATTGGCACCCAACGCGATTGCGTTATCGGCGAGCGATTGAACGCCCCCCATCCTAGCCATGGTGCCGGATACCGCCATGGCGCCACCTATCGCGATGCCATTCTTATGGCTGGTATAAGCGGAGCGGCCAATGGACACGCCACCCGATCCATCAGTGACCGCCTGATCACCAATTGCTACGCTAGCCTGAGCGCTATTACCTGTCGTCGCTGCATAGCCTACTGCGACGGATCCAGGGCCACCTGCCACGGCTCCAGCGCCGACCTGGACAGTAGTGGTTGCCCGTGTCAGTTGGCGGCTGGTTCGACTGTCGCCACTGGCAGAAATCAAGGTACTTGCATAGGGCTGCGTTTGGTCGGCGTCGTCACTACTAGAGATTTGAGTGCCATCACACTCCAGACTTTCTTTCTCCGCATCTAGCACATCAACCTCAACAGAGACACCGTCACTACCCACCTTCTCACAAGGTGTCGTCGTCTCCGTCGTGGTCGCCAATACTGGCCCAGCTGCGCTCAATAGCACCACTAACCCGAGTGAAGTGACAAGGGTCCGGCCAGAGTGCTCGTGCCCTGCCCTTCTAATTGCATCCGCAAGAGGTGTTAAGCGCGTGGGTATCCGCCCAATCCCGCTAACCAGTGCATAACACTCCATTATCACTATCCTCCAACTTCAGCAGTATTCATAAGCGAGCGCCATCTTTCCGTTGAGACAAGATCTCGTCCCTCCGAAAAAGAGCCTCTAGCATGATCAAGGGAACAGGAAGCCACTAGGGAGATAGTCACCTACATTCTCACTCAAGCGTCGAATAAAGATGCACTTAATTCACCCGACCACAGCGTGTCAAAATTCGTCTCCTAAAATGCATCTGACATAAAAAAACATTTGCGTGCCAGCCAAAGCCAACACCGACCAACCATCTTGGCTCACCATAAAATGCGGACAGAATGCGTAACATTAGGCAGATACGAACACTTACACAAAGACTAATGCTGATACCTACTGACAATCAACCAAATAATTGATTCGTTAATCAGCCATTTAGATGAACATTAAAATCACAACGTGCACACTAGATCCATTAGATCAAACAAAAAGAATCGGGCCGCATGAAAAATATGGACTTTGAACCCAAAAATGCGAACTCATTATCCACCAAGAGCAGGTAGGGCAACCCATTGAGTCTATTGACCTTGTAAGCCATCAAGAAAAACGCAAATAAAAACCATATTCTCGCAGGATAAAGACTCCGCCACATGACCTAATAATACTTCATTAAAAACAATGAAGAATGCCATAGATCAACCTCCTAGACGCATGGAGCACCGAGGCAGTCAATGGGGGTATTGAGCGGCCACAAGGTTATCTCTGTCGCCAACAGGAGATATCAGGAAGTTAGGTTGCATCAGGTGCTGCCGCCAGCCGTCGGGACAGAGAGTCAGCCACCTGCATCATACAGTCACCTAGCAGGCGGGCTAACTGGCAACGCGACATGGGGGCAACACGACGGCAGGCAATGGTCTTGCCCACCTCCTCACGCATAGATATACGATGAATCAAAAAAAGCGCCCGGTATTCACCGGGCGCTATACACTTAACCATCGAGATGAGCGTCAACACGCCCATCTCAAGCGAGCATTACCTGGACTGCCGAGCCTTATCCAAGTCCAGCAATACTTTGAGAGCGGCTACTATCACTGCACCTCCAATTGACCGTTTTGAATCAGTTGGTTAAGGAAGTCACCGCTGGAGTCCCCACCCATGCTGACACCTTGCAGTAGGATGGTCTGATCCGCGTTCGCCCCGGAAGACGCGATACCACCGTCGGATTTCACCGAGATCAGTGTGTCAGCACCCTGTTGGCTGGCCACCAGATAGTCGGACACATCGCTCTCGACAGCACCATCGAGAAGATCCGATAGGTCGAGCTTGTCCGCCTCGCCGCTGGCGATGAAGCTGCCCAGGCCAAAGTCAGCGATGGTGTCCTTAGCGACGGTACTGCTGGCATCTCCCTGCTCAAAGGCAAACACATCTGCACCAAATCCCCCCAGCAGCAGGTCATCGCCCGCACCGCCGATCAGCAGATCATTGCCACCGCCGCCCACCAGCACATCATCGCCGGCGCCGCCACGCAGGGTATCGTTACCACCATCCTGGCGGGCTGAGTCCAGCAGCGAGGTGTAGTTGTCACTGATGTACTGACTCACCTGATCGCTTGTCGCCGTAACACCGTCATTGACCGCCCACTTCAGGTATTCGGTCAGGCCTTCATAGCCCAGGCCATCATGCCCCGCGGCCGTAAAGGCTTCACCGGTATCACCATTGGTCCAGACCAGATGATCGGTATTGATGGTGTCGCCGAAGATGACGTCGCTACCCGCACCGCCCTCCAGATTGTCGTTACCCAACGACTTGAGCGCATCGATCTGGCCACCATTTGCCAGGGCTGCGTCTAGATCATCGCTGTCATAGACGATATCCAGCTGGCCGTAGCTGGCCATGTCGTCATCGCCCAGCAAACGAGTTTCGAGCCGGATATCGTCAACATCCAGGCGATCATCACCTCCAATATTGTTCGCGACCTCGAAGACTAAACGGTACTGCCCTGCCTCCAGGAAGCCCGCATCCCAGGTGACCCAACTGCTCGTCTCACCGAGCGACGAGCCAGAATAATACCGCCAGCTACCGCCAACAAAGGTTTCGATGGTATAGCTGATCGAGTCTTCCGGCGATATATCATCTGTCCCGTACCTGAAACGCAATGCGGTCTTGAGGTTGTCGCTGCCGGTATCCGACACAAAAAAGGAGGGGCTAATGACCTGAGCCGCAGTACCGTCAGCCTTCCAGTCTTCTATACGGAAGAAGCCAGCGGTCTGATAGGCTTTAGTGCCATCACCAGAGGTGCGCAACCAGTCCTCGACCCGTAGCGGCTCCATGGATCCGGCGAAGAAGCGGGCCAGGTACTCAGTTTCGACCAGCGTACCCGTATAGGAAATCCCATCCGTTCCCTGAACGTCGGTGTTGTCGAAGAAGCGAAGGACATCCGTCACCGTGCCTCGACCGATCCCGACGGCGTTGACCTCACTAAGGGATGACAGCTCTTCAAAGGCTTCAACCGCCTCGACGATGGCGTTCTTGTTGACCGCCCCCCCGCCATTGACGATGCCACCATTGTCATTGAGCCAATAGTTGGGCGCACCATCCGTCAGGAAGAAGGTCAGGTCTTCATAGTCGCTGTAGGCCGGATTGGCATCCTGCGCCGTCAGCCACTCGCTGGCCTTGCGAATCCCTGCTTCGTAGTTGGTAGCGCCTTGTGCGTCCAGGCCATTGATGAAGTTGATAACTGAATTGATGTCACTCCCGCTGGAGCCCAGGTCAAACGCAACATGCTGCACGGCGTTGCTGTCGAAATCGACGATCTGCAGATTGACCTTGCCATCGTGGCCAACCAGGTCGACCACGAGCTTTGTCAGGGCCTGCTTCACCAGCTGTATCTTGGTCAAGCCATCGGTTCCTGAACCCACCGCCATGCTGCCGGTGGTATCAACGATCAGCGAGATGTTGTAGTTGGTCGACGGCTTCAAGGTGGTCATCACGCCGCCCTGATCACCTACCAGAGCGTCGTCGCCCGCACCAGTAGTCGCACCATTGTCACCGTTGTCGCCCACGAACAGTTCATTAGACTCGGTCCGAGTCACCTGCACCCTGAGGTCAGCGGTCGCGGCATCACCATCACCGTCGGTGAGGGTATAGCGAATGCTGGCATTGCCATCGAAACCATCTGCCGGGGTAAAGGTCAGGGTGCCGTCAGCGTTGACGACAACGGAACCCACGTCCGCACCACCGACCACGTTGGCGCCAGTGATGCGAGCGCCATCGGCACCGGTACCGTCATTGGCCAGCACATTCACTGTGACTGGCTCACCTTCGGATGACATGGCGGAGTCAGCACGGGCGATCGGGGTGTCATCATCGATGATCACGCCCAGCTGACCACTTGCTGTATCACCGTCCGCATCCGTGATGGTGTAACCCACGTCCAGCTTGATGTCGTCTTCGACGCCTGCGACCGAATGATCCAACGGCTTTGCCAGGGTTACCTCGTAAGCACCGCTTGCGAGATCCGTCAGTTCAATCGTAAGCACCGGCCCCCCATTGGCACTTCCGACCAACGTCTGTCCATTGGCGCTGACCGCCCAGCTGACGCTCTGCCCCTGAGACGTCAGGTTCGCAAGCCCGCTGGTGCTCCAGCTGAAACTGCCAGCGCCATCTTCCCCAAAACTGTAGCCAAGCGAGCCTGTTGCGACGGGGCTATCCTTCAACACATCATTGATACCATCCGCTACGCCACCCGCCAGCCCATCTTCGTCCACCACCGCCAGAGGCACCTTGCCGGACGGGTCTCCTTCGCCACCAGGTGTCGTCGGTGTGACATCGGTGCCTTCCACGGCTACCGACAGACGCCCCACCACGGAGTCGCCATCACCGTCGGTCACGGTGTAGTTGATCACCGCATCGCCACTAAATCCACTGCTAGGCTGGAATGTCACGGAGCCGTCGGCATTGACTGTCACCGTCCCGACGCTGGCACCGCCCACCACGCTGGCGCCACTGACTCGGCCGCCATCGGCACCGGTACCGTCGTTGGCCAGTACATTTACCGTCACCGACTCGCCATCGGAGGTCGTTGCTGAGTCATTGCGAACCACTGGGGTGTCGTCGTCGATGATCACACCCAGCTGGCCATCCGCCGTATCGCCGTCCGCATCCGTGATGGTGTAACCCACATCCAGCTTGATGTCGTCTTCGATGCCTGCGACCGCATGATCCAACGGCTTCGCCAGGGTCACCTGGTAAGCACCGCTTGCGAGATCCGTCAGTTCAATCGTAAGCACCGGCGCCCCATTGGCACTTCCCACCAACGTTTGTCCATTGGCGCTGACCGACCAACTGACGCTCTTACCCTGTGACGTCAGGTTAGCAAGTCCGCTGGTGTTCCAACTGAAGCTGCCAGCACCATCGTCCCCGAAGCTGTAGCCAAGCGTCCCGGTCGCCACGGGGCTATTCTTCAGCACATCCTTGATACCACCCGCTACGCCACCCGCCAATCCATCTTCATCTACCACTGCTAGAGGCACGTTACTACCAGGCTGTCCTTCACCATCAGGTGTTACAGGCGTCCCATCAACACCTTCCACCCACACAGACAGGCGACCGACTACCGTGTCTCCATCACCGTCAACCACGGTGTAGTCGATCACCGCATCGCCGCTATAGCCATCGGTAGGCTGGAAGGTCAAGGAACCGTCAGCATTGATCGTCACGCTGCCAACAAGGTCTCCTTCATCCACAGACGCGGTAAGGACACCACCTGCGCCATCGGCGCCAAACCGATCGTTGGCTAGCACGTTCACGGTGATCGCCTCACCCGCTTGAGTTTCGGCGGTTTCATTGGCTACCACAGGACGATCGTCATCAATCACCACCTTGAGCTTGCCGGAGGCAGTCTCCCCATCAGCGTCAGTGATGGTGTAGCGAACGTAGAGCTTAACGTCGTCTTCCACCGCCGGGTTCACATGATCCAGCGGCTTGGACAATACAACGCGGTAAAGGCCATCAAGTACGTTGGTCAGCTCGATGGTAATGACCTGCTCACCGTTGCCATCCACGCCTGTAACGGTCATTCCGTTGCTCGACAGCGACCAGGTCACCGCACTACCGCCCGAGGTCAGGCTGGGCAAACCGTCAGTGCTCCAGGTAAAGCTGCCGGCTCCATCATCGCCGAAGTCATAGTTCAAACTGCCCGCGGCCACCGTCTGGTTGGTCAGGACGTCCTGAAGACCGCCTGCGATACCCCCTGCGAGCCCATCCTCATCGACAACAGCCTGGGACGGCTTTGAATCAGGATCATCGTCAATTTCAGGCGTCGTCGGCCCCTCGCCACAGCCACAGTCAATTTCTACTGTCGCGCTACTCGTTGCCCCGTCTCCGTCCCCATCAGTGGTGACAATGTCAAAACGCAACGTACCCGCCGCCAACTCGTTCGCCGTGAACTTCCAAGTACCATCGGTGTTCACAATAAGAGTGCCTGCACCGGTCTCGATGTTGCTGCCGAGGGGATATTCGGTACTGTCGCCGGGCAGTCTCACCACGCTACTACGAATACCATCAGCACCAGCTGACTCGGCCCAGGTACCGGTTACCACATCCCCAGGTTGCACGCTGTCAGGCGCGTCAATCCTGTTCATTGGAGAGTCGTCATCGACGTCAATGGCCAGACGGGCTGAACTTTGGTTGCCGTCTTTATCAGTAATGGTGTAACCCACCGAGAAGACCAGATTATCTTCCACACCGGATTCCGGGTGATCCAAGGGTCCCAGCAGGTACACCTTGTAGGCGCCTGTCACAGCGTCTGTCACAGTGATGTGCAAGATCGGTGTGCCATCTGGTGTCTTGGCGGCAATGACCTGACCGTCGGCCGAGCGACGAAAAGTCAGCGGCTCGCCTCGGGACGTCAGGGTTGGAAGACCATCTGCACTCCACTGAAAGGCGCCACTATCGGCAGGGCCAGCCGCACCGAAGTCGTAGGGCAACGAGCCCTGAAAGAGCACTGCCTTGCCCGCATCATCAGCGGCTCCCCCCACCAATCCTCCAGCAAGACCGTCTTCATCGAGGTGAGCGATATCAGCAAAGCCCGAGTCGCTACTCGTGATGGCGGCGCTGACAAGCTGTGTGGCATCTGCATTCTGTGACGAACTCATTGGTTAGGCTCCCTAAGCGACAAACGAGATACATTTTTTTACACGCCTACAGCCTAGGAGACTCTTTTGCAGCACAACATTGTACTCACGTGCACAACACTTATTTCGGAAGAGAAAACTTATGGAAAAAGCACAATATTTAAGACATGGCTGATAATGATTTCTAAAAAGCCTCACATTTGAACCAAATCAGACAATAAAAAATTACTAAAAGTCATCAAAAACATATAATTACGATATTTTTTTGCCGTTACATTGAAAGACATTTTATACGCAGAAAAACCTTATATTGAGAATCGTTCATATGTCAAATCGAGTTAACAAAGGCTGCAGCCTAGCATGGATAATCTCACTTATTTCTCATTAATAATGCCGACATATCTCAAAATAAAATGCTAATAAATTTATAGACTCCCACCCTTGCCCCTTGCCCTACCCCTGAATATCAGTCCCTTTCCCCGATTTTAGGAAGACGCAAAAAATTCATACCCCAAAAAAAACGCCCGGACCAATGTCCGGGCGCTATGCGCGATATGGCAGAGCAAAAGAGAGACTGCGCAGCTCTATCAGCTGAAATCGATGCCGATACGCCGACCGACTTCTTCATAGGCCTCGATGACGCCGCCGAGCCCCTGACGAAAACGATCCTTGTCGAGCTTTTCTCGTGTTTCGGCGTCCCAAAGGCGACACCCATCAGGCGAGAATTCGTCTCCCAGCACAATCTTTCCGTGAAAGACACCGAACTCCAGCTTGTAGTCCACCAGCAGCATGCCGCCATCAGCAAACAGCTGTTTCAGCACCTCATTAACCTTGAAGGTCAGTGCCTTCATTTCCGCAAGCTGCTCCGAGGTTGCCCAGCCGAAGCTTTCGGCCAGCGACTCGTTGACCATGGGGTCATGCAGCTCGTCATTCTTCAGAAACAGTTCAAACGTCGGTGGATTGAGTGCCTGACCTTCTTCCACCCCTAGTCGCTTGACCAGGCTACCGGCGGCGATATTGCGCACCACGCACTCCACCGGAATCATGTCGAGCTTCTTGACCACACACTCGGTGTCCGACAGCAGTGTCTCGACGTGGGTGGGAATGCCCGCTTCCTCCAGCTTCGCCATGATAAAGGCATTGAAGCGGTTATTGACCTTGCCCTTGCGCTCCAGCGATTCCATGCGGCGACCATCGAAGGCGCTAGTATCATCTCGAAAGTGCAAAATCAGCCGATCAGGATCATCGGTGGCGTAGACGGACTTGGCCTTACCGGCATAGAGTTCTTCGCGCTTTTCCATGGGTGCCTCCACAGGCAATCAAAAGGGTTCTTAGTCATAGGACCGAAGTCCTGAATCAATGGATCGCTTGCCAATCCAGGCCGTCGTCCTGGGCAGCCACGGTCAGGCGAGATTCATCGCCGCTCATCAGAGGCACCAGAGCCTCCAGAGCGAGTTCGGGGCGATTATTATGCTCCGACAGATGCGAGCAGACGATACGCTGAAGGCGGTCCAGCCCCAGTGTGGTCAGCAGTGCCGAGGCCTGGACATTGGCCAGGTGCCCCCAATGCCCGCCCACTCGACGTTTGAGGCTGGGCGGATAGGGGCCATCTGCGAGCATCTGGACATCATGATTACATTCGAGAACGAGCGCATCGCAGCCGCGAAACGCTCTCTGGACGTGCTCGGTGGGGTGTCCCAGATCCGTCAACAATCCCAGTCGAATATCGCTGGCGCTGATGCGGAACTGCACGGGTTCTCTGGCATCGTGAGGCACCGTGACGGCATCGACCTCCAGCCCCTTCACCGCAAACCGAGACTGGGGAGTGATCCAATGGGTACGAGGCAGGCGCCCCAGCTTTCCCGATAACCAGGTGCCGGGTGTCAGGTGCACCGGCAGATCGTAACGGCGCGCCAGCGGGCCCACACCACGCACATGATCACCGTGCTCATGGGTAACGAGCACGGCGTCGATCTGCCGCGGGTGAACGCCTAGCCGAGCCAGGCGTCGCTCGGCTTCCTTCAGCGCAAAACCACAGTCAACCAACAAAAGCGCATCGCCGTCGGTCACCAAGGTCGCATTGCCCTTGCTACCGCTCCCGAGAGAGGCAAAGCGAAGGCCTCGGTGCACCGACTCGCTGGTAGATCCTTCCCCCATCAGCGCAGCAAGCCCTCCATGCGCTGCAGCAGCTCACGCTGGTCGTCACCGGACAGAGGCTCGTCATCGACCGCCCGAGCTTCCATCAATGTCTCTTGTCCCTGAGGCGTCAGCCGCATCTCGACGCGATGCATCGACTCGGTCAGGTCCATGGACATGAGCGAGTCGACGAAGCCGCGGGTGCGCTCGCTTTCGGTCACGTAGTCGATGACAAACCGCTTGCTGGCTTCATCTGCAGAGACCAGCTCGCGACGATCTTCCATATCGAAGTTGTTCTCGAGCTGGAACGCCAGTTCGGCATAGGCCCGGTCGATATCGAAGGGCAGCACCATTACCCAATCGTCGCCGCGGGGCTCGAAGCGGATGCTCTGACGATCCGCCGCTTGTTGGGCCGAGGCAGACGCGATACTGGCGGAGGCGCTGCGAGCCTCGAAATGACGCTGCAGCGAGTTCAGGCACAGACGGTTGAGCTGCCCTGCGGTATCACAGCGAATCTCGCTGGTACCCGTGCGCAGCCCCTGACGCAGCAACAGACTGGCGTCGGAAGTCTCGATAACCCCAGCGGCGCTATCACTGCGCGTGATCTCGAGTCCCCGCTGCTCGGCAAAGCGCTCAAGCTCTGGCCACACCACCGCGGGCGCAGCGCCCACCACCAGCCAGCGATCTGCATCGGTTTCTCGCACCGCCACATCACCGGCAGCCACCGCGGTGCTGGCTGACAAGGTCTGAGGCAAGGGCGCCGCAAAGTCACCCTCGCGAGCATAGAAACTGCCGCTCGCCTGAGGCACCGGCATGATGTCGCGGTAGCGGCTCTGGTCCCGGGTTCCAGGCAGCGTCAGAGGAGCCGCCTGCCGAGCGTCAGCATAGTCCTCGTTGCGGTCGTGATAGTGCCCTTCCTTGGCACAGCCAGCCAAAGCCAGTGCCGCGATCATCGCCAGCGGCAATCCTTTAAGCGCAGAATTCATGCGTCCACCTTGGTTGATAATTGAGTCCACGTCATCACGACCGAGAGGAATGCCGCAGCATCAGTCCTCGATCAGTCCCGCCAGCTGCAGCGCTTCGCTGATGGTGGAGTGGTATTTCTCGCTGAGCCAGGTCAGCGGCAAGCGGATCCCCGGCTCGATAATGCCCATACGGTTGAGCGCCCACTTCACGGGAATCGGGTTGGCCTCGATGCCGAGATTAGTGTGCAGTGGCAGCAACCGCGTGTTGATCTGGTGCGCTTTTTCCGTCTCGCCGGCAATCGCGGCGACACACAGGTCGTGCATGGCCTTGGGTGCCACATTGGCCGTGACCGAGATATCACCGTGGCCGCCCATCAGCATGAAGTCACAGGCCGTGGCATCATCGCCGGAATACAGCATGAAGTCGCTGCCTTCGAGGCGTTCGATCAGGTCCTCTGCCCGCTCCAGGTTACCGGTGGCGTCCTTCAGGCCGATAATATTATCCACCTCGGCAAGACGCAGCACCGTCTCGTTGT
Organism: Halomonas sp. DP8Y7-3; assembly: GCF_019801675.1. NCBI lineage: Bacteria > Pseudomonadati > Pseudomonadota > Gammaproteobacteria > Oceanospirillales > Halomonadaceae > Halomonas > Halomonas sp. DP8Y7-3. Next base: position 233,373 of record NZ_JAHVIO010000002.1, on the reverse strand, counting down.
AGATATCGGAGCAGGTACGGCCCGGCACGTTGTAGAGGATCACCGGCAAGTCACTGGTCTCGGCGATGACCTTGAAGTGCTGGTACAAGCCTTCCTGGGTCGGCTTGTTGTAGTAAGGCGCCACGGTCAGACAGTAGTCGGCACCGACTTCCTTGGCGTAGCGGGTCAGCTCCACCGCCTCGGTGGTGTTGTTGGAGCCAGTGCCAGCGATAACGGGAATACGGCCATTGACCTCTTCCACTACCGTGCGAATCACATCGAAATGCTCGGCAAAGGTCATGGTCGTGGGCTCACCGGTGGTGCCCGCCGCCACGATGGCATCGGTACCGTTATCCAGGTGAAAGTTAACCAGTTTGCGCAACACTTCCCAGTCGATATCGCCATTGGCCTTCATCGGTGTCGCCAGAGCGACGATACTGCCCGTGATCATCCTCGTTGTTCCTCTGTTGTCGGCTTGCCAAACACCTGATTTCCGCGATTCCGGCAAGCGTGGTTGGCCAAGGGGGTCGCGACCCGGGGAAGCGTGATCGTGACCAGAGCACAAATGGTACTCAGGCGGCCATACCCTGTACAGCCGCGTCTTTACATAGCGTGTTGCATTGCGTGTAATCGGACATCCATCTACGCCAATTTCGGAGCCCCCATGACTGTAACTGTTGGCGAACAGGTCCCCGACTTCAGCGCCACCGCCACCGGTGACACCACCTTCTCTCTGGCCGAGCAACGTGGCCGCCAGGTCGTGGTCTATTTCTATCCCAAGGCCAGCACCCCCGGCTGCACCACCGAAGGGGGCGACTTCCGGGACCACAAGGCCGACTTTGATGCTGCCAACACGCTGGTTGTTGGCGTGTCTCGGGATGGCATCCGCGCCCAGGAGAACTTCAAGGCCAAGCAGTCCTTCAACTTCGAGCTGATCTCCGACAAGGACGAAGCCGTCTGCCAGCTATTTGACGTCATCAAGCTCAAGAAGCTTTACGGCAAGGAACACCTGGGTATCGAGCGCAGCACCTTTCTGATCGACGCTGAAGGGCGACTGGCCAAGGAGTGGCGCAAGGTCAAGGTGAAAGGCCATGTGGAAGAAGTGCTGGAAGCAGCGCAGGCACTGAACGCCCAGCGCTAGCAGCAGGGCCAGGCCGCGACGGGCACGCCCCGTCGCATCCACTGACCGACCGGCATCGACGCGCGAGATCAGCCGTCGGTGCCGGTACTCCCCGGTAGCCTGGCCATGCTGCGCTCCTTGATGCCCCGTGGCCAGGCATAGACCAGCGCCTTGAGCAGGGTCGCCAGCGGGATTGCAAAGAACACCCCCCAGAAGCCCCACACGCCGCCGAAGAACAGCACCGCCAGAATGATCGACACCGGATGCAGGTTGACCGCTTCGGAAAACAGCACCGGCACCAGCACGTTGCCATCCAGCGCCTGGATGACCCCATAGGCGACGATGACATACAGAAACTGATCCCCCAGGCCGAAATGAAATCCTGCCACGGCCGCCACGGGCAGTGTCGCCACCGCTGCGCCGATGTAAGGCACCAGCACGGAGAACCCCACCAGCACCGCCAGCAGCGCTGAGTAAGGCAGACCGAAAAAGGCGAAGGTGAAAAACGTCACCGTCCCGACGATGACAATTTCCGTCGCCTTACCCCGCACATAGTTGGCAATCTGGCAGTCCATCTCCTTCCATACCCGCGTCATCAGATCACGCTTGGCCGGCAGCAGTGACACCGTGAAGCCCACCAGGCGATCACGATCCTTGAGCATGAACAGCACCAGAATCGGCACCAACACCAGATAGATGATCAATCCCAGCACGTTGCCGAGGGAAGCCAGCGACAGCGTCAGCGCGCGCTGGCTCAACTGCGTTGCTTCGCGGCTCAGCACCCCGATCCAGTCCTGGACCAGGTCTGGAGTGATCAGCTGGGGGTAGCTCATCTGCAGGTCATCCAGCATCTGCTGGCCGGCGGCGAACATCCTTGGTGCTTCCTGTATCAGGCTCGCCAGCTGATTCCAGATCAGCGGCAGCAACACCAGCGCCATCGCCAGCAACACACCGACGAAGGCCAGGAAGACGGTCATTACCGCGACAAGATGCGGCACCTTGCGTCGCGTCAGGCTGTTGACCGCGCCCTGCAACAGAAAGGCCACTACCAGGGCGGTGAGGAACGGCGCCAGCATCTGGCCCAGCCAGATCACCACCGCAAAGCCGGCCACCAGCAGCACCAGCAGCAGAACCGCTTCCTCATCCGAGAAATAGTGGTCTACCCAGCTACGGAATACCGTCCGCAGGCTCATGCGTCACCCGCCTTGCGCAGCCAATAGACATAGACATCGTCGCGCTGTTCACGCCCTTCCAGCACATGAGAACTATGCTCGGCAAAGCTCTCGAAATCTCGCCAGGAGCCGGCGTCGGTCGCCCTGACTTCCAGCAACTGCCCAGGCGCCAGGCGTGAAAGCGCCTGCTTCGCCTTCAGCAGCGGCAGCGGACAGGGAAGTCCGCACGCATCTAGCACATCGTCAGGTTGCACTGCCATGATCTCTCCCGAGAGAATGCGATATTGGTCCGCCCCAAGCGTTGCCACCCCATGGGCATACAGCCCCGCTGGCAAATTTGAGGCACTTTGATTTAAAGGCACTTTTCCGGCCGAATCAATGTCCCAAGGCAACCCCTTCATCGCTATCGACGAGGATCACGATGCTCAAGCGATCGCTGTTCGCCGCCACCGTTCGCCCCCTGCCCAGCGCGGGGTTGATCCTCGTTATGGCCCTGACCCAGACCGCGCCCCTCGCCCAGGCACAGTACCTGGACCAGGGCATTCGACTGAATGAGCCCAGAGAGCTCGACCTGCCCTCGCTGATGTCCACCGGCAGCAACGCCATCAGCGGTGAGGAAACCCGCCTAGGCCGAGCCTGGCTACGCCAGTTTCGCGCCCACGTACCGGAATGGCGGGACCCGCTGGCCCAGCACTACGTGGAAACCCTGGTAGGCCGTCTGGTGCCTTACAGCGATCTGGGCGGGATCAATATCGCGGTTACCCTGGTCGACAACAAGACCCTCAATGCCTTCGCCGTTCCCGGAGGTGTGGTCGGGGTCAACAGCGGCCTGTTCGGCTTCGCCACCCATGAAGCTGAGGTCGCCTCGGTGCTGGCCCACGAGCTGGGACACCTGTCTCAGCGACACTACGCGCGCAGCAAGGCTCGCGCGGAACAAACCCAGGTTCCCGCCATGGCCACCATGCTGGCAGGTTTGATCCTGGCCGCCAGTGGCGCCGGCGACGCCGGCATCGCTGCACTGGCCGGTAGCCAGGCGGCGATGATTCAGGACCAGCTGCGTTACTCCCGTCGCTATGAGGAAGAGGCCGATCGCATCGGGCTGCAGGCGATGGCCAGCGCCGGCTACGACCCCCAGGCGATGGTGGACATGTTCCGCTCCATGCAGCGCATGATGAGCCTGCAAGGCGGCACTCCGCCTGAATTCCTGTTGACCCACCCGATTACCGAGTCGCGCATCAGCGATACCCAGTCACGGGTCAACCAGACGCGCGTCAGCGGCTCCGCACCGGACGACCTGCAGTACCAGCTCATCCGGGCCAGGGCGCTGCTGGCGATCCACGAGCGCGCCCCGGGACAAGCCCTGACGGTACTACGTCAAGACCAGGCACCTGCCGATGCACAACGCTACCTGCAGGCCTTGATCGACGCCCGCTCGGGTCAGACCGACACGGCTCTCTCGGCGCTGGACAGCCTGTCCAGGGCTCACCCGGATACCGCCCTGATCCCGGCCAGCGCCGTCCAGGTCGCACTGGAAGGCGGCCGCGTGGATGATGCCATCGCACGCGCTCAACGCCAGCTGCGACTGATGCCGGGATACCCCCCCACCAGCCAACTGCTGGGCGAAGCGCTGCTTCAGCGTGACCCCGATGCGGCCTATCGCGAGCTGTTCGATCTGGCTCAACGGCGCCCTGAAGACCCCACCGTCTTCGGGCTGTTGGCCGAAGCCGCAGGCCGCAGCGGTCGCGAAGCGTGGGGGCACCTGGCGCGTGCCGAACAGCTGCAGCTGACCGGCGAGATCGATCGCGCCATTCGTCAGCTGGAGGTGGCCGAAGCGGTGGCGGATCGTCAGGGCGACCTTAACGCCAGAGCCAGCATTCAGCGACGCCGCGACGCTTTCCTCGACTACCGCCGCACGATGGAAAAATTCCGCTAGCGACAACGACAACGCCCACGAGATCCCTCTTCATCCAGGGCCTCGTGGGCGTTTCTTGCGGCAAGCGTTCTCCAGCGACGATCTCAGGCCTGGAACTCGAGCATCCGCGTCAGCGGCTTGAGCGCCTGAACCCGCAATGCATCACTGACCTGAATCTCACCCGAGCCATGCCTCAGTGCTTCTGCCAGATTGTCGAGGGCGTTCATCGCCATCCAGGGACAATGCGCGCAGCTGCGACAGGTGGCGCCATTACCGGCAGTAGGCGCTTCAAACAGTGTCTTCTCGGGCACAGCCTGCTGCATCTTGAAGAAGATGCCGCGGTCGGTGGCCACGATCAGCTTGTCGTTGGGCAATTCCTTGGCGGCCTTGATCAGCTGCGACGTGGAGCCGGCCACATCGGCCAGGCTGACCACCGCTTCCGGTGACTCCGGGTGAACCAGTACGGCGGCATCGGGATAGACCGACTTCAGATCCTCGACGCCCTTGGCCTTGAACTCTTCGTGGACGATACAGGCGCCATCCCAGAGCAGCATGTCGGCACCCGTGTGCTTCTGGATGTAGCCGCCCAGGTGCTTGTCCGGCGCCCACAGGATCTTCTCGCCCTTGGCCTTGAGGTGCTCGATCACGTCGACCGCGATGGATGAGGTGACGACCCAGTCGGCGCGGGCCTTCACCGCCGCCGACGTGTTGGCGTAGACCACCACGGTGCGATCTGGATGCGCGTCGCAGAAAGCGGCGAACTCGTCCGCGGGGCAGCCCACATCCAGCGAGCAGGTCGCCTCCAGCGTTGGCATCAGCACGCGCTTTTCCGGTGACAGGATCTTGGCCGTTTCGCCCATGAAGCGCACGCCGGCCACTACCAGGGTGTCTGCCTCGTGGCGGGCGCCAAAGCGCGCCATCTCAAGCGAGTCTGCCACGCAGCCGCCGGTCTCCTCGGCAAGCTGCTGGATCGCATCATCGGTGTAGTAGTGTGCGACCAGCACGGCGTTATTGGCCTTCAGCAGTCGCTTGATCTCATCGACGCGAGCGGCGTCTTCCGAGGGAATACGGGTGGGGCAGTAGGGACGCGCGAGATGCTCTCGAATCTCGGCGCGGGAAGTCATGATTGTCATCGTGTCTACCACTGTGACCGGCAGGGAATCCCCCTGCAGATGGGACAGTGCCACCAGCCATCCGCTGCATGGCACGCCAGGAGGACCCTCTGTCAGAGCGGCCAGCCCTTCAGGCCGGCGGCACCCTCGATGCGGGGTCCTCACCCTCGCCCATGCGTCTATCGCTACGGCGAGCTGCTACACAGTTTAACCCAGCAACCACAGGATGCCGAGTTCCGCTGCGTCAAGCTGACCAAGGAATGACGCCAGCACACCGGTGTGTCTCGGTCTGGCGGGCCTGACGGCAACGGGCCGTGGCCCTATGCCAGCGTGCAGCGTCATGAATACCCAACAAAAACGGCCCCCGCTCCGAAGAGCGAGGGCCGCGAAACTGGTGGGTCGTGTAGGATTCGAACCTACGACCAATTGGTTAAAAGCCAACTGCTCTACCAACTGAGCTAACGACCCAATCATGGAGGCAATCAGCCTGACCATGCACAGGTTCGGTTGGTGGGTCGTGTAGGATTCGAACCTACGACCAATTGGTTAAAAGCCAACTGCTCTACCAACTGAGCTAACGACCCTTCCGAACGGGTGCAGATATTACGGATATGCCCCTTTAGACGCAAGCCTTTTTTTCATTACCTGCGTTTTCTTGTCCCTCGGGGCATATCCGTGGGGCACCTCGACGCTGCACCCGGCCCAGGTCCGGGCTCGCCTTCGCGCTACCAACATCAGCCCTTGCGGGCAGGCTTGCCACCACGCTTCATGGTCTGTACCGGACGGCGCTTGTGCTTGTCACGGCTCCAACGGTTCTTTTCATCAGGGGTCAGCTCAGGCACCTTGCGCGACTCAAGTCCCGCCACGCTGGCAAGATCGTCCACCTCGTCCTGGGACAGCTCCACCCACTCTCCGGCCTTGGCGCGCTTGTCGAGGAAGATGTTGCCGTAGCGCACACGCTTGAGGCGACTCACGGTGAGGCCTTGCGACTCCCACAAGCGTCTGACCTCACGGTTACGCCCTTCCATGATCACCACATGGAACCAGGTATTGATGCCCTCACCGCCGAACTCCTGCACGTCGGTGAAGCGTGCCGGGCCATCTTCCAGCATTACGCCGTCGACCATGGCCACGACATGCTCGCGCTTGACCTCCCCCATGACGCGAACCGCGTATTCGCGTTCGACCTCGGTGGAAGGGTGCATCAAGCGGTTGGCCAGCTCGCCGTCAGTGGTGAACAGCAGCAAGCCGCTGGTGTTGATGTCGAGTCGCCCGATGGCAATCCAGCGCTCGCCCTTGAGACGCGGCAACCGGTCGAACACGGTACGACGCCCCTCCGGATCCTTGCGCGTGCACAGCTCACCCTCCGGCTTGTTGTACATGATCACTCGGCGCGGCACCTCATCGGCCGCGCGCAAGGTAATCGGCCGATCATCAAAGCTGACTCTATCGCGGGCCTCGACCCGATCACCCAGAGTCGCCACCGAGCCATTGACCTTGACCCGTCCATCGGAGATCGCGGTCTCCATCTCGCGGCGGGATCCCAGGCCGGCACGGGCCAGCACCTTTTGCAGTTTTTCGCTGGTGGTCGTCATTCATCGTTCTCGCTTTCTGTGGGTTCCACCCCCGAGGCAGTGTCATCGTCGACGCGGCCCCGGGCGCGTTCGGACAGCCTGGCTTCAAGATCGGCGAAGCTCAGCCCTGCCCGCTCGGACGCCTTCCCGGCGTGCTGCTCGTCGGCCATCCCGGCCGTCGTGTCGGCGCCCTCAATGGGCGCCTCGGTTTGATCGCCTGCCGCCCCCTCAGCCGTCCCAGCGTTCTGGTGAGGGATGTCTGCCTCATCCCGTCCTTGGCCTTCCTGAAGGTTATCCTGAAGGCCCTCCTGGAGGTCATCCTCCACAGGCTCGTCGGCCTGGGAAAGCAGCGCGGGAGGTGGCGGAGGCGGCTCATCCTCGGTATCAAATTCCTCGAACTGCTTTAGTTCATGCATCGGCGGCAGTTCATCCAGCGTCTTGAGGCCGAAGTCATCAAGGAAGCTGCGGGTGGTGGCGTAGACCGCCGGACGGCCCGGTACATCCCGGTGTCCCACCACACGAATCCAGCCACGATCCAGCAACGTCCGCATGATCGAACCGCTTACGGTCACGCCGCGCACCTCTTCAATATCGCCGCGGGTGACCGGCTGACGGTAGGCAATCAGCGCCAGCGTTTCCAGCAGGGCGCGGGAATATCGCTGGGGCCGCTCGTCCCAGAGCCTCGCCACCCAGTTGGCCAGGCGCGGACGAATCCGCAGCTGGTATCCCGAGGCGGTCTCGATCAGCTCCATGGCACCACTGACATGGCGCTCGGTCAGACGCTCGAGCGCCTCCTTGAGACGTCGTCTGGTCGGACGTTCATGATCGTCAAACAGCTGCTCAAGCCGGTCCAGCGCCAGCGGCTGACCGGCAGCCAACAGCGCTGCCTCGACGATCTCGTCCAGCGCATCGGGCGTTTCCATCACGCTCATGCGGGCTTGTCTCCCTCGCTCAGCCCCTCTCCGGTGGAGGCTGGTGCAGACTCATCGTAGGCATCACCGTGCCCATCGTCCAAGCTATCCTGGCCGGATACGTCGTCGTCCAGCATCTCCTCATCCATTCCCCCTTCCTCGAATGGCTCAACATCGAACGCGCTTTCGCCGTCATCGTCGAGCGCCTCGTAGGGGTCTTCTTCCTCGTCGCCGGCCAGTCTCGCTCGAACGTGGATCGGTGACATCGGTGCATTCTGCACAATTTCGATCATCGCTTCCTTGGCCAGCTCAAGAATCGCCATGAAGGTGACCACCACTCCGGCCCGGCCCTCCTCCAGCGAGAACAAGGCCTCGAAGGGCGTGTAGTGCTCATGGGTCAGGCGCTCCATGATGGCCAGCATGCGCTCGCGGGTGGACAGCACCTCGCTCTCGATCTGGTGCGCCTGGTTGAGTTCGGCGCGACGCAGGATGCCCGCCAGGGCACCCAGCAATTCGTCGAGTTCCACCTCGGGGTGGATGACCCGCGACTCCACCGGAGGCAGTACCGCTCGGGCCGGAAACCAGTCGCGACCTATCCGCGGAAGCTCGGCCAACGCTTCGGCAGCCAGCTTGAGCCGCTCGTATTCCTGCAGGCGCCGAATCAGCTCGGCACGAGGATCTTCGTCTTCATCGCCGTCTTCACTCTTCGGCGGTCGAGGCAGCAGGGTACGCGACTTGATCTCGGCCAGCATCGCCGCCATCAGCAGGTACTCGCCCGCCAGCTCGATCTCCATGGCCTTCATCAGCTCGACATACTCGATGTACTGATGGGTAATGGCGGCAACATTGATCGACAAGATGTCGAGATTCTGACGGCGAATCAGATAAAGCAGCAGATCAAGCGGTCCCTCGAACGCCTCGAGGAACACCCGCAGCGCCTCGGGGGGAATGTAGAGATCTTCGGGTAATTCGGTGATCGGCTCATCAAACAGCCGGCCCAATGCCTGCACCTGGGTCGGTGCAGACGCCGTGTTCGTCGAGGAAGCGTCCTCCCCCCCGGCGTCGTTCTCGCTGGTTGTCGGCAAATCACTCACACACGTGAACCTGGTCGCGTTGGATCTGGCCCCGATGTGAGACCGACATGAAAGAACTACCGCTGCGTTACCGATCGCCCAGTTTATCAAGCTCTGCGCGTTCTGGCTAAGCCGAGACCGATGCCCGGAAGCGTCTGCTCAATAGCCTTGAGCCACGACGACAGGGACGGTCGTTGCCTGGCTGCAGACGACAGCGCATGCTCCGCGCTGCCTGCGCTTTTGCACTCTTGCACTTTTGCACTACGGCACTACTGCGCGCTGTCGGCGGTGCGGTAGCGACCACGGTAGTCGAATAATTTCTCGCGAATCTGCCAGTGCCGCCCCACCTTGCGCCCTACCACAAAGTCCGGCGCTCTCAGCCGGTGCTGATCGTCGCAGACCTGCTGCGGCGTCGACGGCGCCAGTTCTACCCCAGGTGCACGGGCGTGATCACGCAAAAAGATCGCCGTAAAGGCCCTGCGCTGTGCCGGCGTTTCCAGCGCGAACCACTCCGACAGACTGGCGCCATCTTCGTCGTGATAGGTGACCTTGAGCCGAGGCAGGCCACGACCGTTGGTGGTCGCCTCAAGCTGCATGCCCGAGACTCGGAGCACTCTGGCATCCTTCAGCTTGAGCGCGTCGCGCAGCTTGTCATCGGCATCCACCAGCAACGCCTGACACCCATGGCAGCGTCGCGCCGCAATATCGTTCTCTGCGCCGCAGTCGCCGCAGGTCTTGAAGCGGAAGCGGAAATCGCACTGCCTTGCACCTGGCTCCGCCTGCGTCAACGCCTGCCCCTGGGCATCGACCAGCCCCTGACAGCGCCGACCGAAGTGCTCGATCACCAGTTCGCCATCACGCTTTCCCCAGAAAAGGTTGGCATGTCCGCACTGCGGGCAAGGCACCTGAACCGGCTCGCTATCGCTGTCTGGACGCGGGCTCCCCACCTCAGGCGCGTACAGGTCCCAAGGGTTACCGGCATAGTCCAGGATCAGGCAGTCTTGCTTGCCCGGTGACAGACGCAGCCCCCGGCCCACGATCTGCTGGTACAGACCGACCGACTCCGTAGGCCTCAGGATCGCAATCAGGTCCACATGGGGCGCATCAAACCCGGTGGTCAGCACCGACACATTGACCAGATACTTGAGGCGTTTGGCCTTGAACGCATCGATGATCCGGGTACGCTCGTCCCCAGCGGTGGCCCCGGTGATCAAGGCGGCGTCCGCCGCGGGCAGATAGCCCAGAATTTCCTCAGCGTGGGCTACGCTGGCCGCGAACAGCATCACCCCCTGACGATCGGCAGCGCGCTCCATCACTTCACTGATGATGCCAGGCGTCGCACGGTGACCTGCCACGACACGATTCAGGTCCTCTTCGCGGTAGATACCGGTGCTGCCCGGCACCAGTCGGGAAAAATCGTAACGTGCCACCGCCGCATCAATCTTGACCGGCTTGGCCAGGTAGCCCTGGCGTACCATCAGCCTCAGCGGCTGTTCGAATACACAGTCGCGAAAGAAGCAGTCTTCATCCCCCCGCACCATGCCATGGTGATGACGATGATAGAGAAACCCCTGCCCCAGCCGATAAGGCGTCGCCGTCAGGCCCAGCACCTTGAGCGACGCGTTGCGCTGACGCAGGTGATCAATGACCCGATGGTAGGAAGACGAGGCCTCCAGCGACACCCGGTGACACTCATCGATCACCAGCAAGGTAAAAGGCCCGTGGGCGTTCTGTTCATCACTGACGGCATCCAGATGGCGCACCACCGACTGCACCGAGCCAAACACGACCTGCCGTGCGCTTTCCTTGCGGCCAAGGCCCGCGCTGAAAATATCTGCCTCCAGGCCGTAGGCCAGATACTTGGCGTGGTTCTGTTCCACCAGTTCCCGCACATGGGCAAGGACCAGCACACGGCCCTTGGCCAGCCGTGCCAATTCAGCAATCACCAGTGACTTGCCACTGCCCGTGGGCAGCACCACCACGGCGGGGTCATCACTGCGACGAAAGTGACTGACCACTTGCGCCACGGCCTGCTGCTGGTAGGGGCGCAGTGTCGGTGTGCTTATTTGGTCAAATTTCGCACCAGCTACCGCCATTCGCGCAACACTCCTCTGCCGAGTTCGGCATGTCTTGATCTAGCGCAGGATACTTAACCCGTTCGATTCGTAGCATGGAGCGCCTGCGCGTGCGTGTCGAAGGGATAAAGGCCGCTATCGAAGGCGAAGCTGCCACCGGCATCACGACATGAGCGTCGTCAGGGTAACCATCAGGGCGCCCAGCGGCGCGAGCCACCGCAGGTCATCCCACCAGGAAGGCGGTGCACTCTACGCCATCTTGGTAACCCGTCACAACAGGCTGACAGCCGGGCTCTCCCCGCCCAGCTGCGTCATCCATGTCGGCACCTCCCGCCGACCACCTTGTCCCCTTACCAAGGACCCCTTCATGATCCTTCGCCACTTTCGCCAGCTGGCTACGTGTTTCGTCATCGCCGGGTTACCGCTGCTGCACGGCTGCAGCGAAGAAGCGCCTCCCCTGACCAAGCAGGTGACTCGACCCGTCAAGTTACTGACCCTGGACGAGATCGGAAACAGCTCGATGAGCGCCTACCCCGGCGTCGTCGAGGCATCAGAGCGTACCGACCTGTCCTTCCGGGTCGGCGGCGAACTCAAGGAGCTGAATGTTCAAGCAGGCCAGGTCGTCAGCAGCGGCGAGCGGGTGGCCCTGCTCGACGACCGTGATGCTCGCAACGCCCTGTCCAACGCCCAATCCAGCTATGACCTGGCCCAGGCGACCTACCACCGCATGCAGGTCTCGGTGGAAAAGGGCGCCATCAGCCGCGCCGCCTTTGACGAAGCTCGCGCGGCCTTTCTCTCGGCCCAGGCCCAGTTCGACCTGGCCAAGGATCAGCTCGACTACACCGAGCTGAAAGCTCCCTTCGATGGCGTCATCGCCAGTGTTCCCGTCGACAACTTCCAGGTCATCGCCCCCCAGCAGACCATCGCGGTACTACAGCAGCCGGGCAATATCGACGTGACCTTCGAGCTGCCGGAACAACAGGTGCGCCGCCTCAATCGGGAGCGCATTCGCGATATCCAGAGCCGTGACGCTTCCCTGGCCTGGGTGCGTCTGGGTGACGATCCACGCCGTTTCCCGGCGCGCTACAAGGAGCACGACTCCCGCGCGTCAAGCGGCACCCTGAGCTACGAGGTCAAGCTGACCCTGCCCACCCCCGATGACGTCAACGTTCTGGCGGGCATGAGTGCCGTGGTGGAGATCGACATCAACGCCCTGACCGGGGACAGCGAGGGCCTGTGGCGGGTGCCTCTCGGCACCGTCGTCACCCTTGAGGATGCCCCGGACAACACCGTGGTGTGGCGCTACGTGGCCGACGACGAGACCGAAGGCCATGTCGAAGCAGTCGCGGTCGAGGTGCACACCACCAATGACGATGGCGTCTTCATTGCCGGTGATCTCCAGCCGGGAGATCAGCTGGTCACCGCAGGCGCCCACCTTATGCGTGACAAGCTGACGGTCACTCCCTGGGTCCAGGAAGCGGGGCTCTGACCATGATCGGCTATTTTCTACGCAACAAGACCATCAGCTGGATGATCACCCTGCTGCTATCGGTAGGCGGCGTGGTCTCCTTCCTTGGCCTTGGCCAGCTCGAATTCCCTGACTTCACCATCCGCATGGCGCTGGTCAGCACCGCCTACCCTGGCGCCACCCCACAGCAGGTCGAAGAAGAAGTCACCCTGCGGCTGGAAAAGGCCATTCAGGAGATCCCCAACCTCAAGCGGGTCAGCACGGTCAACAGTGCGGGCCTATCCCAGATCACGGTGGAGCTCGACACCGATGTCCAGGGTACCGCCCTGCCCCAATACTGGGACCTGCTCAGGCGCAAGATCGGCGATACCCAGGCCAGCCTGCCACCCGGCGCCGGCCAGTCGCTGGTGGTAGATGACTTCAGCGACGTCTACGGTCTGCTGCTCAACCTGTCCGGCGACGACTACAGCCTGTATGACCTGAAGAACCAGGCCGACTTCCTGCAGCGGGAGCTGCGCCTGGTCGATGGCGTCAAGAAGGTGGTCATTGCCGGCGACCGTCCCGAACAGGTCACCATCTCGCTCAACCGCGAGCGGATGCAGGCGCTGAACATCCCGCCAGATGCACTGATCGCCCTGCTTAACGCCCAGAATGCCGTGGCCGATGCCGGCAGCGTGCGTCGTGACGGCAAGATCATCTCACTGCAGCCTAGCGGCGAGTTCAAGAGCGTTCAGGCGCTGGAGGATCTGATCATCGGGCGCCCAGACGCCAACCCGGTACACCTGGGCGATATCGCCACCGTGACGCGTGGGCTGACGGACCAACCCGGGCAGCTCTATCACGCCGATGGAAAACCGGCGATCTCCATCGGCCTGTCCTTCGTTTCCGGTGTCAACGTGGTCAAGGTAGGCGAGGCCGTGGATGCGCGCCTGGCCGAGCTAGAATCCCGCCTGCCACTGGGCATGGAGCTGACGCCGGTCTACCACCAGCCCGAAGTGGTCAAGGAAGCGGTATCCGGCTTCGTCATCAACCTCATGGAATCGGTCGGCATCGTCATCGTCGTTCTACTGATCTTCATGGGCGTGCGTTCGGGCCTGCTGATGGGGCTGATCCTGACCATCACCATCCTCGGCACGCTGATGCTGATGGCCGCCCACGGCCTGCAATTGCAGAAGGTCTCCCTCGGCGCGCTGATCATCGCGCTGGGCATGCTGGTGGACAACGCCATCGTGGTGACCGAAGGCATGCTGATAGGCCTTGGCAAGGGCAAGAGCAAGCTCGCAGCGGCCAAGGAAGTGGCTGGCCAGAACTGGCTACCGCTGCTGGGTGCCACCGCCATCGCCATCACCGCCTTTGCTCCCATCGGTCTGTCGCCGGACGCCACTGGCGAACTGGTCGGTTCACTGTTCTGGGTGTTGTTCTACTCCCTGCTGCTCAGTTGGGTGACCGCCCTAACGCTGACGCCTTTCTTTTTCGACATGTTCTTCAAGGACGCACCGGCGGACGCGGAGCAGACAGACAGCGACCCCTACAAGGGACTGATCTTCGTTATCTTCGGCTGGCTGGTCGACAAGGGCATCCGCTTCCGCTGGCTCACCATCGCCACCTGCATCGGTTTGCTCGTCGGCGCCTTCGCACTGTCCTCCAATATCAAGAATGCCTTCTTCCCCGACTCCACCACTCCGCTGTTCTTTGTCGACGTGTGGATGCCGGAGGGCAGCGATATCCTCGAAAGCGAGCGGATCGCATCGCAGCTGGAGGCCCAGGTGGCCAAGATGGATGAAGTGGTCCACGTCACCAGCGTCATCGGCGGCGGCGCCCAGCGCTTTACCCTGACCTATTCGCCGGAGGACCGCTACGCCAGCTACAGCCAGCTGATCGTCGAGACCGACGACCTGAACAGCAGAGCCCAGCGCATGGCCGACATCATCACCCTGCTGCGCGACGAATACCCCGAGGTACAGTACAAGGTCCAGGCACTGCAGGTGGGGCCATCGGCCAAGGCAAGTCTGGAGGCGCGGATCTACGGTCCTGATCCTGACACCCTGCGTACCCTGGCTACCCAGGTCAGCGACGTGTTCCGTGCCGATCCGCTGGTCGACAGCATCCGATTGTCCTGGGGCAATCGGGTGGAAGAACTGACCCCGGACTTTCTTGAACAGCAGGCCCGCCGCGTGGGCGTCACCCGCCAAGCCCTGCATCAGGCGCTGTTGATTCACAATGACGGTCAGGTCGCCGGGGTCTACCGCGAGGGCTCTGACCTGATACCCATCGTCCTGCGTGACGAAGCCTCCCAGCGCTACGGACTCAATGACCTTTCCAGCCTGAATGTGTGGAGCGCCGAACAACAGAAGTACGTCAGCGCCGGGTCCGTCATGGGGCCGCTGCAGACACGTCTGCACGACCCATTGATCAAGCGCCGAGATCGTCAACGCATGCTGGCCGTGTACGCCGAACCGCTGCCGCTGTCCGGCGAGACGGCGGCCAATATCCTGGCCAGGCTGCAGCCGAAGATCGAGGCGATCCCATTGCCCGAGGGCTACCACCTTGGCTGGGGGGGCGAGGACGAAACCTCACGGGATGCCAAGGAAGCGCTGTTCAAGCTGCTGCCTCTCGGCATTCTCGGCATGTTCATCCTGACCATGCTGCTGTTTGGCAATCTGCGCCAGTCGCTGGCGATCTGGTCCATCGTGCCGTTGACCGTCATCGGCATCGTCGGCGGTCTGCTGGCATTCAACGCCCCCTTTACCTTCATGGCGCTGCTCGGCACCCTCAGCCTGGTGGGCATGGTGCTCAAGAACGCCATCGTGCTGGTAGAGGAAATCAAGATCCAGATGGGTGAGCACGATGCGCCCTTCGACGCGATCATGGCCGCCGCCATCAGCCGGGTACGTCCCGTCTCCATGGCCGCGATCACCACCATGCTGGGCATGATTCCGCTGTTCGGTGATGCCTTCTTCGCGTCCATGGCAGTGGTCATCGTGTTCGGCCTGGGGGCGGCGACACTGCTGACCCTGGTGATTCTGCCCGTGATCTACGCCACCCTGTTCGGCATCTACCCGAATACACCGGCCCGAACCGCCACTGCGGACTGACCACAAGGGTGAGTCCCCAGTGATAACGCGGGGGATAGCGTCAACGACAGGGCCCCGACGGTGCTGATGCACCGCCGGGGCCCTGTATCAATATCAGCAAGCGCTACGCCAAGGAGAGGCTATCTGGTCCGCGCCTCGTCACAGCCCTAGGCAAAGCGCGGCGGTCTGCCATCCAGGCGAGCACGGCGGCTTAGCTCGCGCTCAGTCAAAGCGCGGCGGTCTGCCATCCAGGCGAGCACGGGTTGCCTCGCGCTGTTCCTGCCCGGCCAGCAGATTGCGCTGGAGCTCGGCCTCCATCGCCAGACGCCCGCGCTGGTCGAGACCGGGGGCTTCACGCCACAACTTGCGCGCGGCGGCCACCGCCTTGGGCGAGCGTCGCGCCAGGTCGCCCGCCAGTTCAGCCGCAGCATCCCGCGGGTCCTCATCCAGGCGCGACGCCAGGCCCAGCACCATGGCTTCATCGCCGGCAAGATGGCGCCCGGTCAGCATCATGTCCTGAAGGATATCGTGGCGCAGCCAGGCGGCGGTCACGCTGACCCCCATGTCTGCCATCAGCCCCCACTCGATCTCCGGCAATGCCAGGATCGCCTCGGGATGAACAATCCGAATATCTGCCCCCAGCGCCATCTGCAGGCCTGCCCCATAGACATGGCCATGCAGCGCCGCCACCACCGGTGCGCCCAGCTCGCGCCAGCCCAGCGCCAGACGCTGAGCGGGGTTGATGCCGCGGGCATCCGGGCTCAACAGCCAGGCGATGCGCTCCGGGGACGCCACCACCGAGGCCACATCGAGACCAGAGCAGAAGCTTTCGCCCTCACCACTGAGCACCACCGCGCGAACCCCGACACGCTCGGCAAGCCACTGCTGGGCATCCAGCAGAGCGTCGATCATCGGGGGGTCCATCGCATTGTGACGATCTGGCCGTTCGAGATGAACCTTGGCCACGTGGTTGGCCAGGGTCACGCTCAGGCGATCATGGAAACGGCGCTGGGTGGAAGGCGACATGGAAGCTCCATCTGAAAAAGACCGATATCGGCAGCATCAACTTGGCACCTGTTGCGTAGCAGCACAAGCTCAAGCATCAACCTTTCCTGCGAGTCATCATCGCCAGCAACGACAACGCCGCCCGAAGGCGGCGCTGTCACAGGGTCTATCTCAGGGTCTATCACCACAGGAGCTATCACCGTGGCGATCTCAGGGGCTATCACCGGGGCTGTCTCAGGGGCTATCAGACACGCTGAGTCCTGAGAGGGACCTGGTTCAGCCCAGCCACACCCGCGCATTGCGGAACAACCGCAGCCAGGCGCCATCCTGGGACCACTCTGACGGACGCCAGGAGTTGGTCACGGCGCGCACCACCCGCTCGGGGTGCGGCATCATGATGGTGACGCGGCCATCCGGTGTCGTCAGTCCGGTGATGCCGGACGGCGACCCATTCGGGTTGGCCGGGTAGCGCGTTGTGCACTGGCCGTAGTTGTCGGTATAGCGCAATGCCACCTGCCCCGAGCCCTGCATGCTGCGCAGGTGGGCGCTGTCGCGGAACTCGGCACGCCCCTCGCCATGGGCCACGGCGATAGGCAGTCGCGATCCTTCCATACCGGCCAGCAGGATCGACGGTGTCTTTTCTACCTGAACCATGGCCACACGGGCCTCGAACTGCTCCGACTCATTGCGCACGAAGCGCGGCCAGCTCTCGGCACCGGGAATCAGTTCCTTGAGCTGCGACAGCATCTGACAGCCATTGCAGACGCCCAGGGAGAAGCTGTCCTCACGGGCAAAGAAGGCGGCAAACTGCTCACGAGCACGCTCGTTGAACAGCACCGACTTGGCCCAGCCACCGCCCGCGCCGAGCACATCGCCGTAGGAGAAGCCACCGCAGGCGGCCAGTCCCTTGAACTCGTCCAGACCCACGCGCCCTTCCAGCAGGTCGCTCATGTGCACATCGACGGCCTCGAAACCGGCCTTGTCGAAGGCCCAGGCCATCTCCAGATGCCCGTTCACGCCCTGCTCACGCAGGATGGCTGCACGGGGGCGCGCCAGATTGACGAAGGGCGCCGTGATGTCCTCGTCCACGTCAAAGGTTGGCGTGGCGCTCAGCCCGGGATCACGGGTATCCAGCAGGTTGTCGAACTCGTTCTTGGCGCACTCTGGGTTATCACGCAGGGCCTGCAGACGATAGCTGGTCTCGGACCAGGTACGCTGAGTCAGCTGGCGCGTGGTCTCAAGCAGCGGTTCCTCGAACAGCGTCACGCGGATCTGGTCGTCGTAGCGAGGACGAGCGATGACGCCGCAGGTTTCGATCCCCGCCGCCGCGAACTGCGCCAGCACCTCTTCGGTGTGCTCGCGGCTCACCTGGATGACGGCGCCCAGCTCTTCGCTGAACAGGGCATTGACCGCCTCGGAGGCTTCATCGATCAACCAGTCCAGCTTGATCTCGAGACCGGCGCGGCTGGCAAAGGCCATTTCCAGCAGGGTGACGATCAGGCCACCGTCGCTGCGGTCATGGTAGGCCAACAGGCGGCCATCGGCATTGAGCCCCTGGATCACGCTGAAGAACGCCTTGAGGTCCTCGGCATCGTCCAGGTCAGGACAGTCGTTGCCAACCTGGCCATAGACCTGAGCCAGTGCAGAGCCACCGAGACGGTTGAGGCCAGCGCCCAGATCGATCAGCAGCAGGTCGCTCTCGTCCTGGTCCAGGCGAATCTGCGGCGTCAGCGTCTTCATCGCGTCGGTCACCGGGGCAAACCCGGTGATCGCCAGGGTCAGCGGCGAGGTGACGGCCTTATGCTCGCCGTCCTGCTCCCAGGCCGTGCGCATCGACATCGAGTCCTTGCCGACCGGTACCGCAATACCCAACGCCGGGCACAGCTCCATGCCTACGGCGTGCACGGCGTCGAACAATGCCTGGTTCTCACCGACGTGGTCAGCAGCACTCATCCAGTTGGCGGACATCTTGATATCGCCCAGCTTGGCGATGGGGGCCGCCGCCAGGTTGGTGATGGACTCGGCTACCGCCAGTCGCGCGCTGGCCGCAGGGTTGATCAAGGCCACCGGCGAACGCTCGCCCATGGCCATGGCTTCACCGGCATGGGTATCAAAGCTGGCGGTGGTCACGGCCACATCGGCCACCGGCACCTGCCACGGACCCACCATCTGGTCGCGCGCCACCTGTCCGGTGATGGAGCGATCGCCGATCGTGATCAGGAAGCTCTTGGACGCCACTGTCGGCAGTCGCAGCACTCGGTCCAGAGCCTCGCGCAGATCCAGGTTATCGAGCATGACGCCCGGTAGCTCGAGGCTATTGCGCTCGAATTCCCGCTGCATTTTCGGCGGTTTGCCGAACAGCACGCTCATGGGCAGATCAACCGGGCGCGTATCGAAGTGGCCATCCACCACGGCCAGATGATGCTCGGCAGTCGCTTCACCGACCACCGCGTAGGGGCAGCGTTCGCGCTTGCACAGGGCGTCGAAGGTCTCGAGATCTTCGGGGGCCACCGCCAGCACGTAGCGCTCCTGGGCCTCGTTGCACCAGATTTCCAGCGGGCTCATGCCCGGCTCGGCGTTGGGCACTTCGCGCAGGCTGAACAGTCCACCACGATTGCCATCCTTGACCAGCTCCGGCAAGGCATTGGACAGTCCACCGGCGCCCACGTCGTGAATGAAGCAGATGGGGTTGTCTTGACCCAGGGCCCAACAGCGGTCGATGACCTCCTGGGCACGTCGCTCGATTTCGGGGTTGTCGCGCTGGACCGAAGCGAAGTCGAGATCAAAGCTGGATGAGCCCGAGGCCATGGAAGAGGCCGCGCCGCCGCCCAGTCCGATCAGCATGGCCGGACCGCCCATCACGATCAGCTTGCCGCCCACCGGGATCTCGCCCTTGGCAACGTGTTCATCACGGATGTTGCCGTAACCGCCAGCGATCATGATCGGCTTGTGGTAGCCACGACGCTCGATACCGCCGGCGCCCAGGGCGTCCTGCTCGTAGGTACGGAAGTAGCCCGTAAGGTTGGGACGCCCAAATTCGTTGTTGAAGGCGGCGCCACCGATGGGGCCCTCAAGCATGATGTCCAGCGCGGTGACGATCCGCTCGGGCTTGCCGTAGTCGAAGGCTTCCCAGGGCTGCACGAACTCGGGAATGCGCAGGTTGGACACGGTAAAGCCGGTCAGGCCCGCCTTGGGCTTGCCGCCGATACCGGTGGCACCTTCATCGCGAATCTCGCCGCCAGCACCGGTAGCGGCGCCCGGATGCGGGGCGATGGCGGTGGGGTGGTTATGAGTCTCGACCTTGGTCAGGATGTGGATTGGCTCCACCTTGCCGCCATAGCTGGCACGCTCTCCGTCCTTGCCGGTCAGCGGCGTGGGATAGAAACGTCGCGCCTCGCTGCCCTGGATGACGGCAGCATTGTCGCTGTAGGCGGACAAGATCCCCTCAGGCGAGGCCTGATAGGTGTTCTTGATCATCTTGAACAGCGAGTGGCTCTGGGCTTCACCGTCGATCAGCCAGTCGGCGTTGAAGATCTTGTGACGGCAGTGCTCTGAGTTGGCCTGGGCGAACATCATCAGCTCGACGTCGCTGGGGTTACGCCCCAACTCGACAAAGGCGTCGACCAGATAGTCGATCTCGTCCTCGGCCAGGGCCAGGCCGAGCTCGCGATTGGCGGTTACCAGCGCGCTGCGGCCGCCTTCAAGAACGTCGACCTGGCCGAGCGGAGCCGGCTCGTGGTGGGCGAACAGGGTCGCCGCGTCGGCGCTATCATGCAGCACGGTTTCGGTCATGCGATCGTGCAGGCCAGCGACGATGGCATCAAAGTGTGCTTGCTTGAGCTCACCGCGGACGCTCAAGCGGTAGCGAACACCGCGCTCCAGACGTTTGATCTGGGTCAAGCCACAGTTACGAGCAATGTCGGTGGCCTTGGACGACCACGGGGACTGGGTGCCAACCCGCGGCACCACCAACAGCGTCAGGCCTTCCACGTCGGATTCCTGTTGCGCCGGACCGTAGTCGAGCAACCGTGACAGCAGGGCCTGCTCGTCAGCGTTGAGCTCCTCCCCCACATCGGCAAAGTGCACGTACTCGGCGTGCAGTGCCTCGATCTCGGGGACGGATGCACGCAGTTGAGCCAGCAGCTTGGCGTGACGGAAGTTGGACAGGGCGGGCGCTCCGCGCAGTTCGAGCATATCCAGGAGCCTCTGAAGGTCAGCGATAAAAGAAGGGGCCGCGGCGGGCGAGACGGCATATGATACTGGAAACCGGCGGGTGCGAGAAATCGTCGCGGATGACAGTTTCGCAGGGGCTGGGTAAGGTGGGCGCTCCACGGCCAGCGATGTCTTAAGATGAAGGACGGTTTACGTCACGCGCGACACCTGCGCACCCTTGTCACCATCGGCCTGGGCCTGGTTCTCGCATGCTGGCCCAGACCGCCCGTGCCCCCCTCCGACGTCACGCTGCAGCGAGTGCTGGAGCGCGACTTCATCACGGTGCACACCCGCAACACCCCCTTCACTTACTACGAGGGACGCCAAGGGCCCACAGGGTTCGAGTACGAGTTGATGCGGCGTTTCGCTGATCGCCTCGGGGTCAGCCTGAACCTCAGCGATGATCACCACGTGCAAAGCGTGCTCGACGCGGTGCGTGATCAGGGAGACCTGGGCGCCGCCGCGCTGCCGCTGGACCCGCTGGCACCGGGGCTGATGTTCTCGCGGCCCATTCTGTCGATGCAGCCCATGGTCGTCTACCGGCGTGACCTGCCACCGCCAGACGAGCTTGATGATCTGCTCGAACTGAACATCGGCATCGCCAAGGGCACCGGTATCAGTCGCGTCATGCACGAGCTGCAGCAGCGTCGTCCACAGCTCAGCTGGAAGGAGGCGGAGGACCTGGAAATCGCCGCCCTGCTGCGCCGAGTCGAAGATGGCGATCTGGACGCTGCGGTGGTCTATGCCCACCAGTTCCGGCTCAACCGCCTGTTCTTCCCTGAGGTGGAAGATGGCTTCGATGTCGGCCAGCCGGTCACCATGGCCTGGGCCTTTGCCTCCCTGGACGGTCTGGCCCTGGTCGAACAGGCCAACGCCTTTCTAGAGGATTTGCAGGACAGCGGTGAGCTGGACCTTCTTGTCAGCCGCTACTTCGGCCACGATGACTATCTCGAGTATGTCGGTGCCCGGGTCTTCATCCACCACGTCAACCAGCGCCTGCCCCGCTACGATGAGCTGTTCAAGCAGGCGGCAAGAGAGCAGCACTTTGACTGGAAGCTGCTGGCCGCTGTGGGGTATCAGGAGTCCCATTGGGACCCGGAGGCGACGTCACCCACCGGCGTCCGCGGCCTGATGATGCTGACCAATGCCACCGCCGAGGAAGTCGGCGTGGCCAATCGCCTGGACGCGGCCCAAAGCATCGAGGGAGGCGCCCGCTACTTGCGCAGCATCGAGGAACGTCTGCCTGACTCGATTCGCGGCGACGACAGACTCTACATGGCCCTGGCGGCCTACAACGTCGGCCTCGGGCACCTCTACGACGCCCGTGATATTGCCCGGATGCGGGGTGGCAACCCGGATCACTGGCGAGATGTTCGCGACGCGTTACCGCTCCTGCAGGAAAGCCAATGGCACAGCAAGACCCGCCATGGCTACGCCCGGGGTGGCGAACCGGTGATCTATGTGCAGAATATCCGCCGCTATCTTGAGATCCTCGATTACGTCGACCGCAGCCAACAGCAATTTCACAAGCTGAATGCGCGCTTGCCGGACCAGGCGGATTCCGAGATCTTTGAACTCGTTCCGCCGATGCCATAGGACACCCCTGCCAATGTCGCGAATCGCCCTGGTCCTCACCCTGCTGGTTGCTGTGCTGGCAGCGACGGGCCTGATCATCAAGCCAGTGATGATCCAAGACCAGAGCTACATCGCCAGTTGGTCGCTATTGCTCGCGGTGAGCCTGGGGCAAGCCGCCTGGTACTGGCGGGGGGTGCGTCTGTCTGCTGTCTGTCTGGCGCCGGTGCTCGCCGTGCTGCTGTTGGGCCTGGCCAGCTACCTGCTGCCCGAGGGACTGATTCCTTACGCCACGCTCGAGCACTGGGCCGCGCGCCTGCCCGGCGTCAGCGGTATCGACAGCCTGCGTCCTCCGTTGATCGAGCTGTTCATTCTGCTGGCGCTGGCCGGAGGAGTGCTCGGACGCACACGTGCCAGCCTCGCCACGCCGCTGCTCCAGTCACTGTCACTGCTGTTGCTGATCACCGAGCTGTGGCTTGTGCTCAACGGCCACACCGACTCCCCACAGAATCTTGCGGGCACCCCCGCCAGCATGGCGCTGATGACGCTGCTTCTTGGCGCCCAGTTCAGCGGCGTCGTCGCCGGTTGGCGCCATACCCGTCCCAGCATTCTGCGCAGCCTGTTACCGTCCTTGGCACTGGTCTTGGTCACCATCCTGGTGTGGCACCAGCAACGGCTGTACGAAGATCGCCGACTGCAGGCCCAGATGCAGGAAGAGACGGATCGACTGTCGGAGCAACTGAGCAACGAGGTGACGGCTCACCTTGAAGCGGTACGTCGCTTTGCCAGTTTCTGGAGCCTGCTCGACGTGCAACCTACCGCGACACAATGGCAGCGCCAGGCAGAACGTTACCATCGCGATTTTGCCTACTTCCTCAACATTGCCTACGTCGAACCCGACGGCACGATTCGCTACGTCTACCCCCGGGACGACGCCAACCTCGCCATCGTCGGGATCAATGCGCTGGACGTTAACCGCCCCTATATCGACGCCTTATCACGGGCGCTGCGCGAGGGCGAGGAGGGGCACACCGGCGTCGTGCCCTTGCTGCAAGGAATGCCGGGCATGATCTACTATCTTCCCATCATCAGTGACCGCACCCAGCAGGTCACCGGGGCAGCCGCCATGGTGCTCAGCCTGCCGGTGCTGGCCGATCAGCTGTACGCCGCAACGCGCCTGAACCGCGAGCATAACCACATGCGCCTGGCCGTTGCCGATAATGTGATCCGCGACTGGCCCACAGCAGAGACACCCGGCCCCTGGACCCACGACAGCGTCATCGCCTTGGGACGTCACGAACTGGTGGTGTCACTCAGCGCCTCCTCGGCGTACCTGCTGGCCCAGCAGTCACGCCAGCCGGCCGCCAGCCTCAGCATTGGCTTGTTGCTGGCCTACTTGCTGTACATGGTGGTCTTCGGCCACCACCGCATGTCCGCGCAGCACACCAGCATGTTCCGCTCCAACGAGGAATTGCGTCGTGAAGTGCGCCACCGAACCCAGCTTCAGCGAGAGGTGGAATGGCTCGCCGGCCACGATGAGTTGACCCTGTTGCCGAACCGACGCTTATTTCTCACCACCCTGCAGCGTGAACGACAGCAGCGTCCCTTGGCGGTCCTGCTGTGTGATATCGACCACTTCAAGAGCATCAACGACCAGCTGGGCCATCAGGCCGGTGATGAGGCCCTGCGCCGCTTCGCCAGAGTCGGGGCCCTGGCGATACCGGCAGATGCCGTGCTGGCACGCTACGGAGGTGAGGAGTTCGTGGTTCTACTGGTCGGGGATGATGCCGACAACGCCCTGGAAATCGCCGAGACCCTGCGCCAGGCGGTGATGCATAGCGGCATAGAGCATGCCGATGGTCGCCCCATGACGGTCAGCGTTGGCGTCGCGACCCACGACGACCAGACTCTGGTTCCCGAAGATCTGCTGCATCGCGCCGACGTCGCGCTCTATCGTGCCAAGCGCAATGGGCGCAATCGCATAGAGACCGACGCCTGACGTCCCGTTGATCGCGGCCTATGAAGACGACTGGCTTGACGAGGATCAAGCCGCCGCCGGTTAAACGGGGAACATTGAGACACAAGGATATTAGGTTGCTTACCATTGGCGCATGACCGCTGAAATTTGCCGATATAAGCACATTTGCCAATGCGGGAAAGATCAGCAAGCCGCGCTGACAAGCAGCATCTGACATGTCTTCCCGGAGCCACATCATGCATCCCCTGCGGATTCCGCTGACGTTCGCCGCTCTGGCGCTGTCTGCAGCAGGACTGTGGGCAACGCTGGTAGTGTCAGACACGGCCTTCGGCGCCTCATCGACCGGCACCGCCCTTTGCCTGGCGCTGTTGATCGGCCTGGGCCAACTCGCCTGGTATCACCAGCGACTATGGCTCAGCCAATGCCTGCTGGTGCCCCCTCTGGTGATAATGCTGGTGGTGCTGGCGAGCTACCTGCTGCCCGTGCCGTGGCTATCCGCTCCCCTCCTCGACCAACCATTGGCGCTCACCAGCTCGCCGCCACGTTGGGGCTTTAGCCCACCCAGCCTGCTGGATACCCTGCTGCTGACCTGTTTGAGCCTCAGTCTGCTGCTGCGCACGCGGGCAAGTCTCGGTACGCCGCTCATGCATGCCCTGGCCGCGTTGGTCTGGGCGATGCTGGCCTACCTGCAATGGTGGCCTGGGACGATGATCCCCCTCGCGCCCATGGCCGGACCATGGTTCCTGGCCGTCGCTGCGCTGCTGCTGGTCACCCAGTTTCTCACCGTCGTCACCGGATGGCGCCACACCCTACCCAGCATTATGCGTGGCCTCGGACCCGCCTTTCTGATCGCCAGCGCCGCCATGGGGGTGTGGTATCTGCAGGAAAGCGAGGCCAATCACCAACTGATGGAAAGGGCCCAGCGCGAGTCGGACCGCCTTGCCCAGCAGATCACCTCTCGGATCAATGAGAAACTGCTGGCCGTGCGTCGCCTGCGCCTGGATTGGGAACTCGACGGGGCGCTGCCGGACCCACTGCGCTGGCAGGCCCAGACCCAAGCCTTTCTCGCTGACTTCCCCAACCTGGCCTTCATCGCCTTGGCAGGCCCAGAGGGCAGGTTAAGACGGTTTCAGTCCGCACGTCACACCGGCCTGGATCGCGACGCCGTCCGCCATCTCGGCCTGCTGATGCCAGACGCGCAAGACACCGCCACATCCCCCCGTGAGAGCGCCTCTTCCGTGCTGACATTGCCGGACGGGGCACGCGGCATTATCAGCTTCCTGCCGGTCAGATCGTCCGCCAGCCACCAGCGAATGGGCACGATCTGGCTGGCCTTCGATCTGGACCGGCTGACCACCCAAGCCATGCCTGCCGAGGCGCGCGACGGCCGTGTCTGGCAGGCCACACTGTGGGCGGGCAAGCGTCCGGTGTGGCGCCTTCCCGGCCCCGATATAGAGGGCCCCTGGTCGGTCAGCAGCGACATGACACTGTTGACGCACCCCCTGCGCCTGGAGGTTCGCCCCAGCCACGCCCTGCTCAGCCAACTCAAGCTGCATTACCCGGCTGCCTCACTGTGCGCCGGTTTCATTGTGGCCTGGCTGCTGTATCAGCTGCTCTACAGCCGTCACCAGCAGCGTCAACAGCACCACCAGATCGCCGACACCAACATTGAGCTACGTCGTGAGATGCGTCGCCGTTCGCGACTGCAGAAAAACATCGAATGGCTGGCAGACCATGACGACCTGACAGGACTGTTGAATCGCCGCAAGTTTCTGGCGAGCTTGCCGAAAAGCGCCTCACAGCAGCCGCTGAGCTTACTGCTGTGCGACCTGGATCACTTCAAGAGCATCAACGACCAGCAAGGCCACCAGGCGGGTGATCGGGCGCTCAAGCGATTCGCCGAGACCGTTCGTAGACGACTGCCCGAGGGCGGACTCGCCGCCCGCTACGGAGGGGAAGAGTTCGTCATCTACCTTCCTCAGGGCGACGCTGCGAAGGCCAGAGAGTGGGCTGAGTCGCTGCGTGAGGCGGTTCAGTCCAGCGGCATACAGCATGTCGATGGCCGCCCACTGACCGTATGCATTGGCCTGATCACGCAGGCCCAAGGCCGCGTTGCGCCCAAGGATCTGTTACACCAAGCGGATCTGGCGCTCTATCGGGCCAAGCGAAGGGGGCGCAACCGAGTGGAGGAAGCCTCAGCGGCCCCCGAGGGAGCTGTCGATAGCACAGGCCTTCACGCTGAGCCCGGTGGCTGACGCCAGCCGCTGACGGACTTGAGTTACCTGCCACCTGTCTCAGCTAGCGTCCTGCCCCTTGCGCTGTTCAGCCGCGGCGCTCCACGAAAAATGCCTTCAACAGTCGAGAGGCGCGACTGGCCAGGACACCGCCTTGCACCTCCACCCGGTGAAAGTGCCAAGGCTGGGCCAACAGATTTGCCTTGGACTCGACCATTCCCGAGCGTGGCTCACTGGCGCCATACACCAGGCGGCGAATGCGCGCGTGAATGATCGCGCCGCTGCACATCATGCAGGGTTCCAGCGTGACGTACAGCGTGCACCCTTCCAGACGATAATTGGACAACGTGACGCCTGCGTCTCTTAGCGCCTGGACCTCGGCATGGGCGCTCGGATCATGACGGGAAACGGGGGAGTTGAATCCTCGGCCGACGATGTTTCCCTCGGCATCCACCACGATCGCCCCCACCGGCACTTCTCCCGCGCGCCCCGCCTGCTCGGCCAGCTCAAGCGCTCGGTGCATATAGAATTCATCACTGCGCAAGATGGGTCTCTCCCGTAAACTGGTCAACAAGCACATTACTGATTTCTGATCGCCGCGGCGAAGAACACCTTGTCGCAGCGGTCATCGACAGGCCGGTTTCATGCCGGCTCATGGAGGATACGCGAATGTCCGACGCCTTGAAGGGCCTGGTTGACCTGCTGGGCCTGGAAATGCTGGAGGAGAACCTGTTCAGGGGCCGTAGCCAGGATCTGGGACTGCCTCAGCTGTTTGGTGGACAGGTGCTTGGGCAAGCCCTGTCCGCGGCCACTCAGACGGTCGATCCTGAGCGCCAAGTGCACTCGTTGCACGGTTACTTCCTGCGCCCGGGTGACGCTTCCATGCCGGTGGTCTATCAGGTCGACCGCGTGCGCGACGGCGGCAGCTTCACCACTCGTCGCATCACCGCTATTCAGAAAGGCCGCCCCATCTTCTTCTGCAGTGCGTCCTTCCACGGCCGTGAAGACGGCTTCGGCCATCAGGCCAGCATGCCCAGCCTCGATATCAGCGAACCGGACGCCAGCAATGCGATACTAAGGTTCCCCGGTCATCCCATCGAGTTTCGCCACGTCGAGGACAGCGCTGAGCCGGGACAGCCTGCGCGCAAGCGACTGTGGTTCCGCCTGCGTGGCGAGCTTCCCGATGACGCCGCCCTTCACCGCTACCTGCTGGCGTACAGCTCGGACTTCAATCTGCTGACCACGTCGCTGGTTCCACACGGTATTCGCTTTGGCGATCCTTCACTGCAGATCGCCAGTCTCGATCACTCGCTCTGGTTCCATCAGGACGTCGTCGTCAACGACTGGCTATTGTACGACATGGACAGCCCTTGGGCAGGAGGGGCGCGAGGCCTCGCCCGCGGCAGCATCTACAACCGCAAGGGCGAGCTGGTGGCCTCCAGTGCTCAGGAAGGTCTGACACGGCTGCGCCAGGGGTCCTAGCGTCCACTCAGCACGAACAGCAAAACGCTTGCTGTTCGTGCGAGCCAGCGGCGGCTGAGCATGTCGACGCCTGTACCCGGCCTCTCGCTGCGGGGTCAGCCGTCGGAAGGAACGTCCTTCTGGTCTGACCGCTGGTTCCTTGCGCGGATCTTGAGATTAAGCATCTCGACGGTGACCGAGAAGGCCATGGCGAAGTAAATGTAGCCTTTCGGAATATGGAAGCCGAGCCCCTCGGCCACCAACATGACGCCGATCAGAATGAGAAAGCTCAGTGCCAGCATCTTGATCGTCGGGTGACGATCAACAAATTCCCCTATGCCTTTGGCTGCCACCATCATCACACCCACGGCCGCCACTATCGCAATGACCATGACCGGAACATGGTCGACCATGCCCACTGCGGTGATGACGGAGTCCAGAGAAAACACAATGTCGATGACGGCAATCTGCGCCAGCACCGCCACCATGCTGGACGCCGCGGCCTTGGTCGCGGAGGTGTCGCCGGCACCTTCCACCGCCGCATGAATCTCGTGAGTGCTCTTTGCCAGCAGGAACAGGCCACCCAGCAACAGCACCAGATCACGCCCCGATATCTCCACGTCCAGTATCGTGAACAGTGGTGCCGTCAGGCTCATCACCCAAGCCAGCGATAGCAAAAGCGCAATGCGTGCCCCCATCGCCAGTCCCAGCCCCAGCATCCTGGCGCGCTGGCGCTGATGCTCCGGCAGGCGTCCCACCAGTATCGAAATAAAGATGATATTGTCGATGCCGAGCACGATTTCTAGCGCCGTCAACGTGCCCAGCGCAATCCATGCCTCGGGTGATGCCACCCAGTCGAACATGCCTTCCCTCCCGCCAGAACAGAGCCCAATGCGAAGGCAAGACGCCTTCCCGAGCACTATCAGCCACCTTCCGATTCAGCACAAGATGGTGAAGAAAAGAAGCCTAGGGAAGGAGAATGAGGGAACGAGGATGAGGGAATCAGAGCGAAGGAATGAGGATGAGGGAGTGAGAGTGAGTGAGTAAGAAAGATTGTGCGCGCTGGATCCTGGCCAACGAAGCCTCTCTAAAGACATCGCCACCTCGCCGGCACTGGCCGACGAGGGAGACCTACCGCTTGGATGCACGAGCGTGCCGCAACGGCACGCCAGGGCTTGGCCCCAACCTCAAAAGAGCATTACGTGAGGCGATCAAGGATGGTGCACGAGCACTCATGCTCGCCAACGTCGTCGATCAACACGCGATAGCGGGGTAAGGGATCCTGGTGGTCGTCCGGGCTAAGGCCTGATGTATCAATGATGTCTGCCGTATTGCCGGACACGAGCTGGTCATCTGCGACCATCACGAGCTCGCGACGGATCCGCAGGGTGTCGCCGATATGCATGATGCTTTCCTTTCGGTGGAGAGTGGGAGGAAGCTCCCTCGCCCACGGGATGCTCGGCACCGCCGTTCAAGGCAGTATCGAGCGCAGACCGGGTGATGCTGAGGGAATCCCTACGACAGCTCGTCCATCCTGCGCCCACGACTACCGCCCCGACATAACCTGGGTTAACGTAACCGCAGGATTCATCTGCGTCACGATCACACCTCAAGGAGCCTTGCCGTGCCGTCCAAGGACAGCTGCATCGTCAGACACTTTCGTCATTACCGCAGCTTGAGCGAGCATGACCAACAGTTGGTGGAAGCGCTGGAAAAGTCCCCTCTGGACGTGACCGCGGGCGCGCAACTCTGGGAAGAGAGAGATCCTGCCAACGACTTCCTGACGCTGAGCGAAGGCTGGGCCTACTCCTATCGGCAGCTGGAAGATGGATCGCGCCAGATTCTCGAGGTTTACCTTCCCGGGGACGTGATCGGGCTAAGGGAGTACGCCTTTCATCAGCGCCTGACCGGCGTGCGCATGATCGAGGATGGGGTGGTCTGCCGCTTTCCCCACGACCGACTCGACGACATCTTTCGCCAGTCACCCAACCTGACCGCCATCCTGTTCGCCATGGCCAGCCGACAGCAGGTGCTGCTGACGGAACGCCTGGTCAACCTGTCGCGCCGCAGCGCTCGTCAGAAGCTCGCACACTTCATCATGGAAATGTATGAACGCCTGGCCAAGACCGCAGGACGACAACAGGACCATGCACTGCGCCTGCCCCTGTCGCAGGAAATGCTGGCCGATGTGCTGGGCTTGAGCCCGGTACATGTCAGCCGCACCTTTACTGCTCTGGACGAGGAAGGCCTTATCCATCGCAGCAGACATCGCCTGCTGCTGCCGGATCCGGCCGCCCTGGCTGACGCCGGACAGTTCGACAAGCGCTACCTGGCCGACAGCCTGTTCGCCGCGCATCGTTGACGCAGGTCGCTGACCGCGGTGGGGCCTGATCATCAGCGCCCCCTCGCTGCGGCTATCTTGTGCTGCCCTGCTTTCCCCTGCTTTCCCCTGTTTGCCCCTACCTGTCCGCCCACGCCTTCAGCTCGTCCTCGCCCGTTCCTGCCCATAGTTGACGCAGGTTGCATGCAATTTCGTTCCAAAGTCTAACTTCAGGCGTTGATGTTAGCCGCTACCCTTGGTATTGCATGCAATGTGAGAGAAGCGCCGTGACGTCTACCGACCACAGCACCGCCACGCCCGGCCCCACGGCCACTGCTCAGGTCCATGAGGCCATCAAGCAGCGAATTCTCGACGGGACCTATCGTCCCCTCCAGTTCGTCCGCGAGGCGGCGGTAGCCAGAGAGCTGGCGGTCAGCCGTACCCCAGTCAGAGAGGCGCTGCGCGAACTGGTGTCTGAAGGCTGGCTCGAGGCGATTCCCCATCAGGGCGCCAGGGTCAGCGAATGGACCGCAGACGATGCCCGGGAGGTCTTCGAGCTGCGCCTGGTCCTGGAGCCCATGGCCGTCGGCCTGGCGGCCAGGCGCATGGATCCTGCGACCATGACCCAACTGAAGGACCTGGCAACTCGCATGGAAGCGCTGACAGAAGGGCCGCTCGGCGGCGCGGAGCACAGTGAACTTGCCTCGCTCAATCACTGCTTTCACCGGCTGTTGATTCAGGCCAGCGGCAATCAGCGATTGGCCCAGATGCTCGAGAGCGTCGTGCGAACCTCCATCATCCGCCGCAACTTCGCGAGCTACGACCGCGAGGCCCTGCATCGCAGCATGCAGCATCACCGGGAAATGCTGACCGCCATCGCGGCAGACAATGCCGCCTGGGCCGAGAACGTGATGCGAGCCCACCTGCTCGCCGCCCGCGAATTGCATACCACTATCGTCACGTCGCCTGACACGGCCAGGTAACGCGCTCCATTGAACCTCTACCTACGGACTCCGCCATGAAAGACCTCATCGCCAACCTGCCTCTCGATGACCTGAAGGTGCTGGAACTAGGCCAGTTGATTGCCGGCCCGACCTGCGGCCAGATCCTGGCCGACTTCGGCGCCCAGGTGGTCAAGATCGAGCCACCGGGCAAGGGTGACGCCATGCGCCAATGGGGCCAGACCGACGCCAACGGCGAGCCGCTGTGGTGGAACGTGATTGCGCGCAACAAGCAGTCGCTCACGCTGGACCTGCGCAAGCCCGAAGGTCAGGCCCTGCTCAAGCGCCTGGCGGCAGAGGCCGACGTGCTGATCGAGAACTTCCGTCCAGGCACCATGGAGCGCTGGGGGCTCGACTACAACAGCCTGTCTGCGGATAACCCTCGATTGATCATGGTGCGGGTCACCGGCTTCGGTCAGGATGGCCCCTACGCCTCACGGGCAGGGTTTGCCGCTGTCTGCGAGGCCATGGGCGGACTGCGTTACATCAGCGGTTATCCCGATCGTCCGCCGGTCCGGGTAGGCATCTCGCTGGGGGACACCCTGGCCGGCGTCCAGGGCGCCATGGGCGCGCTGCTTGCCCTTCACCAGCGCGAGCGCAGCGGGCAGGGCCAGGTGGTGGACAGCGCCATCTTCGAAGCGGTAATGGCGATGATGGAAAGCTTGATACCCGATTACGCCAGGGCCGGTAAGATTCGCGAACGCGCCGGCAGCTTCCTGCCCAAGATTGCGCCGTCCAACGCCTACCCCGCCAGGGATGGACGTGACGTCATCATCGGCGCCAATCAGGACACCGTCTTCCGCAGGCTGTGCCAGGCCATGGGCCAGCCAGGACTGGCAGACCACCCCGACTACGTCGACCATCGTGCCAGAGGCGACAACCAGCAGGCCATCGATGCGCTGATCGCCGGTTGGACGTCCCGCCACGATGCCCAGCACATCGTCGACCTGCTGGCCGAGGCAGGTGTGCCCGCCGGTCTCGTGTATACCGCCAAGGACATGCTGGAGGACGAGCACATCCGTGAGCGCGGCTCCATCGTCAACGTGCCTGACCGCAACGGCCAACCGCTGCCCATGCAGAATGTCTTTCCTCGTCTGTCGGCGACTCCTGGCCAGGTCCGCCATGTTGGTCCCGCCCTGGGCGAGCACACCGACACCATACTGGAAGACTGGCTGTCGATGGCGTCAGGCGATATCGACCAGCTGCGTAGAGACGGGGTCATCTGAGGGAGCGCTGACGTCATCAGCCGAGCGGCGCAGGCATTTATGCCGTGTTTCCCTAAGCCGCTGCTGCTCGTCAGTGCCGGCAACAGGCTACAACAACAACGAGGCCTCTGAATGGAACCCATCATCGTGCTGGCGCTGCTGATTGCGCTGATTGCCTTTGGCATCCCGATCTTTCTTTCACTCGGGCTTGCTGGCCTCGCGGGCCTCTATATGGCCCGCGGCTCCATGGCGTTCTTCTTCGCCCCTTCATCACTGTTTGGTCAGCTCAATGCGTTCGAGCTGATTGCCTTGCCCCTGTTCATCCTCATGGGCAACCTGCTGGGGGCAACGCCGGTAGGCAGCCATCTGTTCCGCGCGGCCCTGGCGTGGCTGCATTGGCTCAGGGGCAGCCTGGCGATTTCATCGGTGGGCGCTTCTGCGGTCTTCGGTGCCGTGTCGGGAGTCAGTCTGGCGGGGGTGGCAGCGGTCGGCTCCATCGCCGTGCCCCAGATGCTTGAACGTGGCTACAGCCGTTCGTTAGCGGCTGGGGCGGTCGTCAGCGCTGGCGCCCTGGCCATGCTGATTCCACCGAGCGTTCCCTTCATCATCTATGGCGCCGTGGCCAGCGTGTCGGTCGCCGACCTGTTCATTGGCGGCATCGTGCCTGGCGTCGTACTGGCGCTGGCCCTGTCACTCTTCATCTTTGTGCGGGTAAGCCTCAGGCCTGCAGAGGCGCCCGCCGTCGAGCAGCGCTTCAGCTGGCGAGAGCGCTGGCACAGTCTCGCCCATATCTGGCATGCCGCATTGCTTGTGCTGGTCGTGCTGGGGTCGATCTACTCGGGATTGGCGACCCCCAGCGAAGCCGCGGGGATTGGTGCCTTTGGGGCCCTGCTCATCGCTGCGCTGGTGTTCCGCTGCCTGTCCTGGGCCTCCTTCGCCAGGATTCTCGCCAGTACGGCACGCATCAGTGGCGCCATTCTGCTGATTATCGGCTGCGCCAAGATCTTCGGCGACTATCTCAATATGGTCCGCGTGCCACAGCTTTTGACCGAGTCACTGACGGTGTCTGGTCTGCCTGACTGGGCGATCATGCTGGCCATCATGCTGCTGCTGATCCTGCTCGGCATGATTGTCGATGCGGTGTCCCTGATCGTGGTGACCACCCCTGTACTGCTGCCGCTGATCCAGGCCATGGGCTATGACCCGCTGTGGTTCGGCATCGTCATGGTGCTGAACCTGGAGATCGCGGTCATCACACCGCCGGTGGGCCTCAATCTTTACGCGCTCAGAGGCGTCTGCCCCGAGCTATCCGTCGAGGAAATCATCAAGAGTGCGCTGCCCTTTGTCGCGGTGCAGTTCATCGTGCTGATGCTGTTCGTCATGTTTCCCAGCATCAGCCTATGGTTACCCGGCCTGATGCACTGACCAGACAAGTCTCAACCAACACTTCTGCCCAAGAGCCAAGCAACCGCTGAAGCAACGACAACGACAACGATAAGAGGACATGCTCCCATGACACTGACTCGCCGCCAACTGCTGAAGACCACCGCACTCGCCGGAGCCGGTACCGCACTGCTGGGGCCCCAGGCGCTCATGACACGGCGCGCCCAGGCCGCCACGACCTTCACCGGCGTCACCTATCTGCCACCGTCCTACAAGGCCTTGACCTACGGGTCGGCAGGATTCGTTGACTACCTGGGCAACAACGGGGGCGACGTCCTGGAGGTGGACTTCTATGATTCGGGCCAGCTGCTCAAGGCCGACGAGCAGCTTCCGGCGCTGCGCTCGCGCACGATCGATTTCATGTTTCATACCACCTCCTACATCACCCGCTCTCTCCCCATTCTTGGCATCACTGGCTTGCCCGGCGTCGTCGGGGAGCTGTACCGACACCCGGAGCGCCTTCGCCTTGGCAGCCCACTGTTCGAGCTGATCAACGAACAGCTGGCCAAGGAGAACCTTTACATGCTGTCCTCCGGCGGCGGAATTCTCGAGCCGGAATACATCTGGAGCACCCAGCAGCACGCAGTGCGTCAGCTAGACGATATTCGTGGCAAGAAGGTGCGCGTCGTCAGTTTCGAGGCCACCTCAGCACTGGAGGCCTACGATATCGGCGCCGTGAGGATTCCCTCTTCCGAGACGTATATGGCCTTGCAGCGCGGCACCGTGGATGCGGGGGTCTTTAACATTTCGACCATCATCGGGCGCAGCCTTCAGGAGCAGGTCGACGTGTGCTATCAGCTGCCCATCACCGGCTTTTCGGTCGCCCCTTTCATGCTGCGAGATCGCTGGGACGCGCTGGATAACGACAGCCGGAGCCTGCTGACTGACGCCGCACGGTGGTACGACGAGAACTTCATCCACCACTGCAATGACGACATTTACCCCAATGACTACTGGCCCCAGGTGCGCGCCGAGAACGTCGAGGTCATCGCGCCCACCGAGGAGGACCTGGCGGCCTTCAACGAAACCACCCACAAGGTCTGGGATCACTGGAAAGGCGAGGTGGGTGAAGACATCGGAGAACGCGCCATTCAGCTGGCGCTGGGACAGTCGTGAGCACCTGGGGTCATCGGAAGGAGAACGACAACACATGAACACATTTGCTCTGACATTGGTTCGTCTGGGCTGGGACAGGGTACTCACCTTGCTGCGGGCGGCATCCATGCTGGTGCTGGTCTTCATGATGGTGTCCATCTGCTACGACACCCTGATGCGCTACGCCTTCGCCGCCCCCACTCACTGGAGTCTGGAGATCAACTCCTTCCTGCTGGTCTATCTGGCCGTCATGGGCGCCGCCGAGGCCCAGCGCTTCGATGCCCATATACGCATCACCTTCTTCAAGGACAAGCTGCCCCAGGCGGTTCGCCGCTGGCTTGAGGTCCTTACGGGTCTTGCGGGCGTCATCTTCTGCGCCATTCTTGCCTGGCGTGGTGGGCTGATGGCGTATCAAGCGTTCGAATACGGCGAGCGGGTCTCAAGCTCTCTCGGCACGCCCATGGTGCTGCCCTACGCCTTGCTCCCCATCGGCTTCACCGCGCTGGGGCTGCAGTTTCTGATCGACACGCTAGCCAGCATGGGTCGCGGCGGACCGCTGCCGCCTCCCGATCAGCCGATCGCTGACCAGCCATCCCCTTCTGCCCTTGAACACTCTGGAGAATCGTCATGACTGCTACACCCGCCGCTGTCGAACTGGTCGAAGTCGCGCCCCGCGATGGCTTCCAATCGATTGCCGAACCCTTGCCCACCGAGCGCAAGATTCAGGTGATCCAGGCCCTGCTCGATGCCGGCATCACGCGCATGGAAATCGGCTCCTTCGTGAGTCCTCGCGCCATTCCTCAGATGGCAGATACCAGCGAATTGATTCACGCCTTCGCACATCGCAAGGACGTGCGCTTCTCCGCCCTGGTGCCCAACCTCAAGGGCGCGGAACTGGCCCTGGCCCATGACCTGGATGAACTGGTCTACGTGGTGTCGGTGTCAGAGGCGCACAACCTCAACAACGTGCGCCAAACGGTGGAGCAATCCCTTGAAGGGCTTTCCCGGGTGGTCGAGGCGCTGCGGGCCAAGGGCAATACCACGCTGCGCCTGGGTCTGGGCACCTGCTTCGACTGCCCCTTCGACGGCACGATTCGTTGGCAACAGGTGGATGACGTGCTGGAGCGGGCGCTAGCGATCATTGGCGATGTGCCGCTGGAGGTCGCGCTGTGTGACACCACAGGGCGGGCATCGCCCTACCAGGTAGCGGACCACTTCGCCCGGCTGACGGAACGTCACCGCTCCTCGACGCTGGCCTGGGCCTTCCATGGCCACGATACCTTTGGCATGGGCGTTGCCAACGCGCTGGCCGCGGTGGCTCAGGGCGCCACCGCACTGGACGCGGCCAGCGGTGGGCTGGGAGGCTGTCCTTTCGCCCCTGGAGCCACCGGCAACACCGCCAGCGAGGATCTGGTCTATGCCCTGCAGGGCGGCGGTCTGGTCAGCGACATTGATCTGCCGCGCCTGCTCCACGCCGCCGACTTGATCGCCGCCCTGCCGGGAGGCAAGACAGAAAGCCACCTGCGGCGTGTCCCGCGGGATACCCTGAACAGGCCAGCCTCAGCCCCGGCTAGCCCATCGACTAGATAAAGCGCCAGCGCTTGAGCACGACCATCTCGACCGCGACAAGCACGACCATGAAGATGCAGAACAGCGCGAAGGCCAGCGGGCTATCGACACCGGGCATGCCGCCAATGTTGACCCCAAGCAGCCCGGTGAGAAAGCTGATGGGCAGGAACACGCCGGAGATGATCGAGAGCAGGTAGGTGTTGCGATTGACCTTCTCGGTGTGCTGGTGAGCCTGGTACTGCTGCACCATCCCCACATGCTCGAGATAGAAATCCACCGACTCGTTGATGCGCTGAATGGTGTCTCGTCCATTGGCCAGGTCAAAGCGATCGTCGCCCAGCAATGGCGGCAGGTTGTCGATCATGGCCTCCAGGGCATAACGCTGGGGCTTGAGGAAGCGTCTCAGCTTGATCAGGCGTTTATTGAGCGCCATCAGCACACTATTGTCGGTCTCGCGTGCTTCTTCCTGTGACGCGATGATGGCATCGAAGGGCTCGACAAAGTCTTCGATCCGCTGGTGCAGCTTCTCGATGATCTCCACCACCACCGCTCCTAGATCGTCCGGGCCAGTGCCCTGTTCCAGGTCATGGCGAATGTCGGCGATGGCGCGCGAGGGTAATTTGCGGGTCGAGATCAGCACCCCGTTGTAGTGCAGGATGCGAATACTGAGCATGTCATCCGGCTGCTCGCCTGCGTTGAGGTTGACCCCCCGCAAGATCAACAGAAAGTTGCCATCGCCCAGTGACTCAAAGCGTGGTCGTGTGTCCTCGGCCAGGACACCGTCAATTGCGGACTCCGGGATGCCGGCCTGTTCCAGCCGGTGATACGTCTCCTCGACATCGCGCTGAAAGTGGTACCAGGCGCCCACTTCAAGGGGACCTGGTGCGGGCTCAGGCAGCTGGCGCCGCCCATGGGTGAACGACCAGGCATCGATAAAGAATGGCGCTGTCATCATGGCTCCATCATGGTTCAACACAACACCGGCGACAGGGCTGGCGATAGTACTGGAGATAGGGCTTGCGATAGTACTGGCGATAGTACTGGCGATAGAACGGCTACAACACGGTAAGACTCAGCTCCGATATGCGCGCTGGCTGGCCATAGAGGTAGCCCTGGAAACGATGGCAGCCATGCTGAATCAACCAGTCACGTTGCTCAAGGGTTTCCACCCCCTCGGCGATCACATCGAGCCCGAGACTGCGCGCCAGGGCAATGGTACTGGCCACGATGGCCGAGCTGGTGGCGTTGTCGAGCACATCGCGCACGAACGACTGATCCACCTTCAGTTCGTCCAGGGGCAGGCGTTTCAGGTAGGCCAGCGATGAGTAACCGGTGCCAAAGTCATCCAGCGCAAAGGTCACGCCCAGTGCCTTGAGCTGTCTCATGGTGCGCTCGACGCCGTCACGGTCCCCGACAAACAGTGTCTCGGTCACTTCGAACTTGAGCCGCTCGGCAGGCGCCTTGGTACGGGCCAGGATGTCGCTGACCCTGGCCACAAAGCCCGGATCCTGAAACTGCCTGGGGCTGACGTTGACCGACACGCTGGAACACGGCGCCTTCTTTACTGCATCGGCGCCCGTCGTTCTCGCCTCTTGCGTGACTGCCGCGCTCGTTATCTCCCCTGGCTCTGTTCCCGCTGGCTGCGCCGCGATGTCGCCCTGTGCCTGTTGCCAGGCCACCAGAGTCAAGCAGGCCTGCTCGATCACCCAGAGTCCGAGCTCCTGGATCAGTGGGCGTTCCTCGGCCAGGGGAATGAACTCGGCAGGGGGAACCATCCCGCGCTGAGGATGCTGCCACCTTAACAGCGCCTCGACTCCGGTCACGCGGTCGTGCTCGTCGACCTGCTTTTGATAGGCCAGATAGAGCTCTCCACGGCCGATCGCTCCGACCAGGTCTTCGTAGAGCTGGGCGCGTTGCTGCATCCGCTGCTGCATGCCTGGATCGAAGAAGCATACTGGTGTCACGGCGCGTGACTTGGCGTGGAAAAGTGCCATGTCAGCCTGTTGCATCTGTCGCTCTTTGGACACCTCATCGCGGAACGGGCTGATACCGACCCGTGCGGTCAGGGTCATGGGGCGTCCCTCGACCCATATTGGCGTTTCCAGTGTCGACAGCAGCTTGCTGGCGATAACCTCAGACAGGCGGATGGCGGTTTCCTGCTCGGCCCCCAGGTGACTCGCCACCACAACAAACTCATCCGCGCTGAAGCGAGCTAGCGTGTCCCCTTCCCGCAGCACCGCCTTGAAGCGCTTGGCGGCCTCGCGTAGCAGGGCATCGCCCCCTCGGTGACCCAGGATATCGTTGACCTGCTTGAAGTTATCCAGGTCGACGATCAGCAGAGCACCGTAGTGATTTTCGCGGCGACTTAACGCCAACGCCTCTTCCAGGCGATCGAGCAGCAGGCGTCGATTCGCAAGGCCGGTAAGAGGGTCAAAAAAGGCCAGCTTGTGAATCTCTTCTTCGGCGGCCTTGCGTTCAGTGATGTCGCTAAGGGTCGCCACATAGTTGCGCACACACCCCTGATCGTCATGCACGCTACTGATGGTCAGCCATTGCGGGTAAATCTCACCGCTTTTGCGGCGATTCCATATCTCCCCCTGCCACACCCCGTACTCTCTTATCTGGCACCACATCTCACGATAAAAATGCTCATCGTGTCGGCCTGAACGCAGAATGCCGGGACGCTGGCCTCTCATGTCTATCTCGGTGTAACCCGTGATCTCGGTGAACGTCTGGTTAACGTTGAGAATCACGCCATCTGCATCCGTGATCATCATCCCCAGATGGGTCTCGAAGGCCACCGCGGCAATGCTCATACGTGCCTGCAGCAAGCGATCCTCAGTGACATCACGCACCACCATCATGGTCCCATCATGCCCCCCACTGCCGCTGAACAGCGGGCTGATCAGCGCGCTGAACTCATGGCGCTCGCCGTTGAGGGTCAAGCTGTAGTCGAGCCGATGAGCATCGCCACTATCGATCCTCGAGGCGAGAGTATTGCGAAGTCGTGCCGCAATATCCTGAGGGAGAACATCCGTGTAGTGGCGTCCGATCAGCTGCTCGACAGGGGCTATCAACAGCCCCTCATCACCGGCATGAACGAAGGTGAAGACCCCTCTTCCATCCAGCACTATCACCACATCCTGCATGGACTTGATCAACGCCTGCAGGCGGTTTTCTCGCCGGTGTGCCGCCTGCTCTGCCCGCTGACGCTCGATCACCTCTCCGCGCAGTTCGGCCTGGATACGCCACTGGGCCAACATGTGACGCAGCAGCCACCCGCCACTCAGGGCCAGCAACGCCGCCAACGCCAGCAGGGACCACAGGCGCTGGTACCAGCCCGCCAAGGCGTCTTCCTCCGTCTGCCCCAACACCAGCCACAGCGGCATGCCGTTGACCCGGCGTGCCAAAAAGAAGCGCGCCTGGCCATCCAGATGAGACACTTCACGGAAGCGCAGGGTGTCGGGGGTGTTCGTCGTCAACAGCGGGGCTTCCACCCGGGGGACCACCTCACCCGTCGCCAGTGCGACATGGGGTACGCGAACCAGCAGGCGGGAGGCGCTATCGACCAGTGCAATGCTCTCCCCATCCACCAGTCCCAGGCCTGCGATAAGCTCGGCCAGCGGCTGAGGATCCACCAGCGCCAGAGCCACGTGTTGCGATGATGTCGGAGAGGCGCTGCGCTGTGCCACGGTCACCCGGTAGCCATCGGCGCGCTCCGGCCTGTGCAAGGGAGAGATCAAGGTGTCCCCAGGCGCCAGCGCTGCCAGGTATTGATGAAAGCTATCGAGGGGAAGCCATCCATTGGCCAGCGCTGACTCTTGAGGTACGGACAGCGGGGCCATCATCAGACGATCAACCAGGGGGACTTGCGCTGCCCGCTCGGCCAGCAAGGCATCTCGAGAGTAGCCTGCATCCACACCGTCAAGGGCATCATCAAGGGCGATAATTCCGGACAGCGTGCTGGATACCGTGTCGAAGGCGCCACCGACAAGGGCCTCCACCACACTCGCGCGTGCCAGCAGACGCTGGTCGATCCGTTCGAGCTCACTTAGGTATTGCGCTCGCAGGGAACCCGCCAGCGTCACCACCAGGGCCACCAGGGCAACGCCGTAAATCGTGAGGGCGAGACGCCGCCGCTGCCCCTGGGACGGCATTGATCGGGGCTCAGGCTCAGGATGGCGCTCTGCTGTAGCACGCCCCCCTGTCACCAACGCCACCAGCGGGCGACACCCCGTCCGCCAGAGCGCTCACGCCGTTGTTGGTACAGGTCATGAGCACTCTCAGGAGCCTTCATGGGATAGGTCATCTCCACAGACGGTTGAAATAGCTGTCCAGTATCACACGAATGGTAGCCAAGACGTTGACTTGACGCACATATGGCGAAGCTATCAGCTAAGAAAACCCAAGAAAACCCAAGAAAACCGCTACAGCAAACGAAGACTATTCCCCCAAAAATCCTCCTGCCTGGCGCTGCCACAGCGAGGCGTACAGCCCATCCTGGGCCAGCAAGCTGTGGTGATCCCCCATTTCAACAATGCGCCCCCTGTCGATCACCACGAGTCGATCCAGCATCGCAATGGTGGACAGGCGATGCGCAATCGCAATCACCGTCTTGCCTTCCATCAAGGTGTAGAGCTGTTCCTGAATCGCCGAC
Source organism: Halomonas sp. DP8Y7-3 (assembly GCF_019801675.1). Classification (NCBI taxonomy): domain Bacteria; kingdom Pseudomonadati; phylum Pseudomonadota; class Gammaproteobacteria; order Oceanospirillales; family Halomonadaceae; genus Halomonas; species Halomonas sp. DP8Y7-3. The sequence continues at coordinate 192,151 of NZ_JAHVIO010000002.1, read as the reverse complement.
TCCACCTCTGAATCCAACGCGGATGTGGCCTCGTCCAGCACCAGAATGGGAGCATCCTTCAACAGCACCCGGGCGATGGCAATTCGCTGGCGCTGGCCGCCAGACAGCGTCACTCCACGCTCTCCCACTTGCGCATCGAGCCCACGCCGTCCCTGCGGATCGACCAGCTCATCAAGGAACTCATGCACATGCGCCTGACGCAGTGCCTGCCACAGGCGTTCCTCGCTAAATGGCTGGCTGCCATACAGCACGTTTTCGCGCAACGACCGATGCAGTAACGAGGTGTCCTGGGTCACCATGCCAATCTGCTGACGCAGTGACGACTGACTGACGCCGGCAATGTCCTGATCGTCCACCAGGATTCGTCCATCCTGGACATCGTGAAATCGCAACAGCAGCGATGCCAGCGTCGACTTGCCCGCACCCGAACGACCGATGATGCCGACTCTCTCACCCGGAGCGATCTGCAGCTCGAAGCCATCGAATACCTTGCGTCCAGGCAGCTGTCCCCGCGCATAGCCAAAGGTGATGTGGTCGAACACAATTTTGCCTCGAGACACCACAAGCCGGGGAGCGCCAGGCTGGTCTTGCACCTCAGGGACCTTCGACAGGGTGTTGATGCCGTCCTGCACGGTACCGATGTTCTCAAACAGGCCTGCCACTTCCCACAGAATCCAATCCGACATGGAGCGCACTCGCATGACCAGGCCAATGGCGACGGCGGTCACCCCAAGCGATACCCATTCGTGGTACCAGGCCAGCACCACCAGCGCGGCCATGGCCACCAGCAGCAAGGTGTTGAGCATCGTCAGCGCTACCGACAGTCCCGTCGCCAACCGCATCTGCCGATGCACGGTGCCCATGAAGCCATCCATCGCCTCCCGAGCGTAGGCCTGTTCAGCACCGTCATCGGCAAACAGCTTAATGGTCTGGATGTTGCTGTAGCTGTCCACGACCCGCCCCGTCATCACCGCCCGGGCGTCGGCCTGGGCCATCGACACCCGACGCAACCGCGGAATGAACCAGCGCATCAACCCCAGGTAGCCTCCCAGCCACACCAGCAGCGGCACCATCAGCCAGGGTTCTGCGCTGCCCAGCACCACCAGTGCGCCAGTGAAATAGACCAGCACATACACCAGCATGTCGAGTAGCTTGGTCACCGTCTCGCGCATGGCCAGGGCAGTCTGCATGACCTTCTGGGACACCCTTCCCGCGAACTCGTCATGAAAGAACGACAGGCTCTGGTTCAACATCAAGCGGTGAGATAGCCAGCGCCCCAGCATCGGATAGTTGCCGAAAATGCCTTGATGGGTGATCAGAGACAGCACCAGTACCAGCAGCGGCAACCCCACCAACACCGCCACCCCCAACCCCACCAGCGCCATCAGGTGGGTATCGACAAAGCGGGTTCGATCCGCTTCGGCCAGCCAGTCCACCAGCTCGCCCATGGCGGTGAAGAACACCACCTCGGCGGCAGATACGAGGGCCGTGACCAGCGCCATGGAAAGCAGCAGCCCGGCAAAGGGCCGCGAGTAGTGCAGGATAAAGGGCCAAAGCTGGGGCGTCGGCACCGATTCGGGCTGATCCGGGTAGGGATCGACCAGCCGTTCAAAGAAGCTCAGCATGTTGTGCTCTCAAGCGCATTGGCGCGCCAGTCTAGCGCTGAATGTGGTGCATCGGCACCCATGTCCCCAGCAGCAGGCCAGGCCTACCGCTGGACCAATGTCATGTCGTGATTTGTCAGGCGCACCGCCCCTCGCTCGGTGACTCGCACGGTGTTGCTCAGGCCGATACCAAATTGGCCGGGAACACGCAGGCACAGGGGCAAGTGAAAAACCATGTTGCGCTCGAATCGAGTCGTCTGGCCCGGGGCGAGGTAACCGGTTCCCTCCACCCAGCTAGGCGGAAACTGGGCCCCAACCGAGTATCCGTAGACCCCGGAATGAAAGAAGCTGTCGCGCTGCGGCGCCAGCAGCTGATCGGCCACATTGGCGGCTTCCTCGAACCGGCGTCCCGGCACCATGGCCTTGCACAGCTCGGACTCCATGACGGCACAGAGCTCGGCTGCGTGCTGCATCTCGTCAGTGACGCTACCGATCACCACGGTACGCATGATGGGGGCGGTATAGCGGCGCCAGACCGCGCCAAACTCCAGAAAGACCACATCCCCCTGGTGAACGGGGTGACGCTGATGGTTGACATGAATCGTGCCACTGCGCGGGCCGGTGGTCACGATAGGCGCCAGGCTGAAAAACTCGCTGCCAGCCTCCAGCATGGCCTGGGCGCCAGCGGCGGCGATGTGATTGTCGCTGACGCCCGGCTCGACCGCCTCAATGGCTCGTTCCAGTCCCTCAGCCGTCATCGCGGCGCTGCGCGCGAGACAATCGATCTCGGCGTCGCTCTTGACCAATCTCAGTGCGGCCATCAAGGGTCCTGCTGCGTGCTGGAAACGATCACCTCCCAAGCGTCCCTGAAGGTGCTGCATCACGCTGTGTCGAAGACCAGGGCTGTTGCCATCCACCCCGATGGCGCGACACTCTGACAGCACCTGCGCCAGCGGGTCGATGATCTCCTCGGGCGCCTCCCAGCGATAGCCGACAATCTCGTCGACCCGCGCGGTCACCACGGCGGGCCCGGTTTCGATCGAGGCCACCTGCAACAAGGTGCGCCGAGTCGTGACCACCAGCGCGGCATGTACCGACACTTCAAAGGTGTGGTACCCGCACAGATAGAAGATGTCCGATGGCTGACACAGCAGCAGCGCGTCCAGTCCCTGACGCTGCATCGCATCGCGGGTCCGGGCCAGCCGTCGATCAAACTCTTCAGCGGCAAAGGGAAGCTCGGCACCGGCCAGGCGTCCCGTCAACGCATGGCGATAGGCAAGATGATCCATAAGCGCTCTCCTTGGTCAGTATCCCCAGTGTAGACAGCTCATGCCTTATGCTTGGGCGACCCGGGCCGGTCACTCAGCAGGGGAATAAGCCCTCTCGGCGGGAAATAAGGCTTCTCGCCAGGGGGCAGACTCTCGTAGAATTCTGTGTTCGTGTTGTCACGTCACAGGAATACGCAATGGGTAGGGCCTTTCAGAACCGCAAGGAATCCATGGCCAAGACGGCCGCCGCCAAGACCAAGGTCTACAGCAAGTATGGGCGCGAGATTTACGTCTGCGCCAAGGCCGGGGGGCCTGACCCCACCGCCAACTTGTCGCTGCGCAGTCTGCTGGACCGCGCCAAGAAAGATCAGGTACCCGGCCACGTCATCGAGCGCGCGCTCGAGAAGGCCTCCGGAGTGGGTGGTGAGGACTACTCCAGCGCGCGCTACGAAGGCTTCGGCCCCGGCAATGCCATGGTCATTGTCGAGTGCCTGACCGACAACCCCAACCGCACCTTCGGCGACGTGCGCGCCTGCTTTACCAAGACCAAAAGCAAGATCGGCACTCCCGGCAGCGTCAGCCACATGTTTGACCATCTGGCGATCCTGTCCTACGCCGGCGAAGACGAAGAAGCGGCGCTGGAAGCCCTGATGGAAGCTGACGTGGACGTCACTGACATCGAGAACGAAAACGGCGTGATCACCGTCTTCGCTCCGCCGACCGAATACGCCAAGGCTCGCCAGGCACTGCGCGATACCGTGGGCGCGGCAGAATTTGAGGTGGACGAGATCCAGTTCCTGCCCCAGGCGACTACCCCGCTGGAAGGGGACGACGTGGCCCTGTTCGAGAAGCTTCTCGACATGCTCAACGATCTCGACGACGTTCAGAACGTGTATCACAGCGCTGAACTGGCGTGAGTGCGTAGCACTATTCATCTACCGGAACTGCTACATTGGATGTAGCAACCTGTAGCCGGGTGTCCGGCGGGAGCCTGCTTTCAGGCACGCTCTTCGCCCCACCCTGATGGTCAAGCACGTCGTCTGACGAGACGTCGAGACTCCCCTTACCGAATGCGAGGCTCCCGTGCATGGACCGACACTCGATTCTCGCCCAGACGGCACTCCAGCGCCCGGCCTCCATCCGCCATCGACGCCTGCGCAAGCACCTGCTGACGCGCTGGGCCAGCCTGATGGGGGCTGGCGTTCACTTCCTGTTTATTCCGCTGTTCTGGTGGCTGGGCTATCCCGCGCTGGCACTGACCAACATCGTCAGCGTCGGCATGTGGCTGGGCGCCTATCTGGCCAACGAGCGGGGCGAACAGGATCGCGCTGTCTATCTGATCATCGCGGAAGCCTATTGCCACGCTATCATCGCCACGCTTGTGCTCGGCACCACAGCGGGCTTCCACTTCTACCTGCTGACCCTGGCCTGCTGGGCCGCGGTCACCCACTCGGTGAGGTGGGTATCGCTGCTGCTGGGGCTGATGGGGATGGTCATCTTCCTCTTCCTCGAATTTCCGATCGCCCAGCTGTTTCCCGTCGAGCAGGCAGCGCCCTTCCCGCTGATTCTGGCGACGCTGAATCTGGCGATCGCGCTGTTCACCATGATCGGCTTTGCCATGCTGGCAAGACACGTCTACGAAACGCAGGAAGAAAGCCTGACCAGCATGGCCACCCGAGACGCGCTGACCGGTCTTCACAACCGCCGCTACGCGGGGGAATACCTGCGTCAGCTGGCCAGTGACCGCAGGGAAGGCAAGGGCATCCCCTACAGTCTTGCCTTGATCGACATCGACCACTTCAAACTGATCAATGACAAGCATGGTCATCGTGTGGGCGACCAGTGCCTGATCCAGCTGTCGGACCTGCTGTTGCGTCATTTTCGACGCTCCGACGTACTATGCCGCTGGGGAGGCGAAGAGTTTCTGCTGATCTTCCCCGGCGCTGACCTGGGCGAAATACTGCCGGTACTGGAGAGCTTCAGAAAGCGACTGCACAGCTTGCCGATCATGCACAATGGCGATGTGATCTCGCTCACGGTCAGCGCTGGGGTGACCAGCCATTCTCCCGGCGTCAGCTACGATGCGCTGATCAACCATGCGGACAGACTGCTGTACCGTGCCAAGGCAGAGGGCCGAGATCGCATCGTCAGCGACCGTGCAGACGTCAGCCCGACGACCGCCTGATAACACCTTGAAGGGGCTGAGCTGAGCCAGTCCAGTCCAGTCCACATCAGCCCAGCCCAGTTCACATCCGTTCAAGCCAGCTCAGGTCAGATGCACGACCTCGAAGCGCGCCAGGGTCACGCCCTGGTCGCCCAGCAGGAACAGCTCGTCGCCCAGTATTCGATAGCGGCGAGTCGCTTGCAGCGCTTCCAGCAACTTCTGTTCCTGGATCATCGTCTGTTGAGCGCAGGCCATTTTCGTCGTACCGAGCGGCGATAGCGCCAACGCGTCCGCTTCTACCTGGTAGCGGCCCATCAAGCGGTGGCAGCCGGTAAAGCCAGCAACGCGCCCCTCCTTTTCCTGCAATATAAGATGCGCTTCACCGGTCAGCGGTGACTTGCCCGCCAGTTCGACCAGCTTCCAGTAGCGCCCCTCCAGCGGCTCTGACAGCACGGTCTCCAGTCGCTCCAGGCGAGCTCCCTGTTCACCCGTTTGATCCCCCTGGCCAAGCCAGCCGCCATTGGCGCCCATCCGCCACTCATCAAACGGCTGAGGGACTGCCCCCATCAGTGCCAGACGACTCGCCTGGATCTCATAGTCGCCGCGGTAGCGCCGGTCAGGCTGTTCCCCCGGCCCCAGGTGACGCTCCTTGAGCAGGAAGCGGCCAGCACCATCCAGGGACAGCTCGAGTCGTATGCCACGACAGTCATCGCAGGGTAGCTCTCCCAGGTAGGTGCCCAGGTAGGTGGCCGGCAGCGCCAGGGCCGCCTGTCCCTCTAACGGCTCTGCCATCTCGTTGTCTTGTTTGTCCATCGCAGCACTCGCACCACCCGATACCAGTAGCGCCATCGACAGCACCACCGCCATCACCATCAGAAACGCAGCGCCGGGCGCTGTTGGCCGAGGTAACACAGAGACATCTTTCATGCCGGTTCCTTGGATTATTGAACAACGTGACACCCGCTAGCTTCGACCCGCACCACCATCAGGGTTCCCCGAAACGAATGACATAGTGCGACAGGTCATGGGGAAGGCGGTATGTTCAGGGCGTGTCGCCGGCACTGACAACAGACGCATTGAGTACCACGCGGTCGCGCCCGGCGTACTTGCCACGGTACAGCGCCTGATCCGCACGTCGCAGCAGGTCACTGGCCGACTCTCCCCGCTGGCGTCGCGCTACTCCCAGGGTGCAGGTCAACAGCACCGACTCGCCGCTATGCAGCAGCAGCGGTGTCGAGGCCAACCCATGGCGGATTCGCTCGGCCACTTCCATTGCCTGGTGCTCATCACGCTCCTTGAGCAGGATGACAAATTCTTCACCACCGTAGCGGCAGACAGGATCCACATCACGCACCACGTCCTCTATTACCGTTCCCAGGTGCTGCAGGGCGCGGTCCCCCTCGGCATGCCCCCAGCCATCATTGAAGCGTTTGAAGTTATCGATATCCAACATGATCAGTGACAGCGGGTGCTCACTCGCCTCGGCCTGAGCGATGGCTGCGGGCAGTGCTTCATCGAGATAACGCCGGTTGTGCACGCCGGTCAGCCCGTCCAGATAGCTCATGCCATGCAGCCGCGCCTTCTCCTCCAGCAAAGTTTCGCGCTCGTGCTGCAGCAAGCTGATGCGATCGGCCAGGGCCAACGACAGTAAGATGGCTTCAAGCCCGGAGCCCATTTGAAAACCGTGTAACGTCCAGACGTTATGGGGAATGATCCCATAGGTGACCAGCAGCAATAGCGAGACCCCCACCACCAGCACCGACCACGCCATCAGCAGCCACTGGGCTGGGCGAAACCCTCGCCACAGTCCCCGTAGAGATGACACCAGAAAGGCCGCCAGCACTAGCGCACCCAGTACCGAGTAGAGCACCACCGTCAAGAAGCTGGGCAGAAGCCAGGCCACCGCTATCGCCGCACACAACGGCCAGCACAACCAACGCATCAGCCTGTCCACCCAAGGGTCCTGATAGGGCGTGCGCAAGAAGCGACGACAGAATTGAATACCGAAAATACTGATCACCGACAGGGAGGACAGCAGCAGCGCCTCGTTGAGGCGAGCGCCCATATGCGGAAAGAGCATCATCAAAAGGCCATTCTGGCTCAGGAAGTAAAGCCCGGAACCGCTGAGAAACCCTAAGTACCACAGATAATTACCGTCGCGCAGACTGAACAGCAAGAGGCTATTGTAAGCAGCGAGACCGGCAATTAGGCCGAAGTACAGGCCCTGGCCCAACAGCAGCTGACGCCAGTGACGATGCAGCTGGGCGTCATCGAGCACGGTAAGGTCAAAGCGGATCGCTTGATGGGTCACCACCTTGAGCAAGTACTCGCTCACTCCGTCAGGCAGCACAAACTGGGGAAGCGCTGCCGCGATACCCTCATTGTCGGCGAAATGCGCCGCCCTACGAACGGGACGGCAATCGTTCGCGGTGCATCCAAACAACTCGATGCCCTGGACCAGAGGATTCGAGAACACCAGGCGCTGGCCCGCCTGCACATTGTGAATGACGACACGCATCCATACAGGATGCGCCCTGAGACCAAGGCTCACCTGCTCTTCCAGCCGGCGTTGCACCAAGCCATCAGAGCTGCTCGACGGCGGCGGCAGCTCATCTGTGTGGTCGAGCACCCACATTGTGACATTGGGCGGTGGCCGCGATGCTTCTCCCGCCAGCTCCCAGGCCAGTGATACCACTGCCACCAGCAGTACCAGCCATAGCCGCCTGTCCCTGCCGATTGCCGCTCCTACCCCCCGAGACTGCATCGCAGCACTCCCCGTGACCCCGGTTCAGTGTAGCCAGTTTCCGCAGGTGCTCAGCCGCCTGAGGCCGCAACCCGAGGACCATTTGTTCCATCTCTCAGCATTCTTTTGTTCTGCCCCAGCAAGGACTCGCTTACCCGGTACGACCCAATAGAACCGACTCAAGAGACCCCATCCGATAGAAACAAGCGGCAGCCCCCGTGGGAGGGAGTGGCAAGGAGGACATATGCGAGTATGCTGAAACCTGAACGTGATGAAGGAACAGGAGAACGCTCACTTCACCAGCAAGGAGGTTACCATGAAGGTCTACAAGCCTCAGTGGCAGTGCACCCTGGACGTGACCGAAGGCGTGGAAACAACCGCAAGCTGGAAACACCGCCTGGCATGGCAGCTCAGGCACCTTGCCGACCGCCTCGAAGGTGGCAAGCGAACCCTCACCCTGGACGTGGATGTGCGGCCCGGCATCCCCCGTGAAGACGTGGATCGCTGCCTGGGCAAGGGCTTCGCCCTGTCCCAGACGTTGATGACAGAGCTGGCCCAGCACGCCGCCTGTGAAAACATCATGCGCGATGCCAAGGCAGAGCTTTACGAGAGCGACTGACACCCAGCCTGGATTGACGACGCCAGGTCGGCCTTCTCCACTCGAACACAACACCCGCCCATCGGCGGGTGTTGTGATGATGACATACCGCTACGCTCTAGTCGGCCCAGTCCTCTACATCGCCAGAAGATATCCTTGAGAGGCAACATCCGGTACGACAACACTCAAGTGGCGGCACCCGCTCCATGGCGGGTGTGACCCCAGCTGGCTGAGACAGGCCACATCCACCGGCTCTCCCCTCCTCGACACGTCGCCTATCTGTGCGCTTTTCGTTATTGATACCCGTAAAACTCCGAATATGGATAGGCACCAAGAGCGGTCTTCTGGAAAGAATCGAAAAGTACCGCCGTGACCCGCCTGATCTCCACAGAGGCTCCATCACACTCCACATAGTAGTAACTACGCCACACCGACATATTTGTAAGCATTTTCAGCACAATTGAAACATTTACTTCGCATTCTTGGTTTAGATTGTCGACGATTTTTGCCAAAAAGAGCGAGCTCGCGAAAGGACCAAAAAGCGCATTACATATAAACAAAAACATAAAACACTAATATAAAAGAATTTTGCCAAAATCAAAAAGAATTTGACATGCTTTTAAGAGGAGGTCTAATTAGCCATATGTGCACAAATATAACTCTTGCGCTTCACTCATTAACCATTATTAGTACGTCAAAAAATGTCTCCAAATGAATTCTACATCTATATAAACACACAAAACAAAGCATTGTTTTTTAACTATATTTTTTTAAAAAATCAAAAAATTGCGAAGCTCATCCTCCTTGGTTATGTCAACAATCTCGATACCTCCTCGTTATCACAAAGCGATAAAAGCCAATTCTGCATAGAAAATCATGTCATCTAGATCGGGCCACTCTCGGCCGCTACCGACTTGTTACTTAACATTACACTACGACATTCTTGCAGAAACATTAGTGATTCTCGTCGTAGTGGTGGCGGACTAGCTGCGCCTATTCCGGTCCAGTTACTGCGACATCTTGACGAATGATGGGCGCGGCAGTGGATACCGCAGCCTTTTGCGACAGTAAGCAGGGAGTGTCAACGATGAAAACATCTTACGGGCGTACAACGAGCGACGCGGATAGATCTGGATTTCAGCATCGCGCGCTACTCACAGCGATGGCATGCAGTGGCAAAGGGCTTTTCCACCGACCGCTGATGCCAGCGCTAGGCCTGGTCATCATGGCGGGCATGTCCACAACGGCTCAGGCCAATTACATCAACACAGAAGCCTCTTGTTCCGGGGCCACGCTATCTAGTCCGGAGTTTGTGGGTCGTGTGGGGAATCTTCACAACACGTCTCAGGCCACAGACGGTAACGGAACCTTCTCCCTGATAGCTGGCTGCAACGCCACCGGTGGAGGCACCGGCTCAAACGGTTACGCCAACACCGCCATTGGGGGGCTTACCACTGCCACCTCGGAGGGGGCCACGGCTGTAGGATTTCATTCCTCTGCCACGGCACGCTTTGCCAGCGCCTTCGGCCTTGAGAGCGTCGCCTCGTCCTCCGGCGCCACCGCCCTGGGATTTGGCGCCAATGCACAGGCTACCAATGCAGTGGCCATCGGCGGGGCTAGCGATGGCACGAGTGCAGGTGCAGCAGGAGCCAGCGGCGGCACCTTGAGCGTGGCCAACTCCACGACCGCCTCTGGTGTTGGCGCTATCGCTATCGGCAGTAATACCGTCAAGGGCGCGCAGGCCACCAGCAAAGGCGCCATCGCTCTGGGGGGAGAGTCAGCCGCCACCAGCTCTCAAGCCATTGCCATTGGGGAAGGTACTACGTCGAGCGGTAGTCGAGCGGTGAGTCTCGGTAGTTCACTCGTCGCTAGCGCCGAAAATAGCGTGGTGATTGGCAACAACAGCTCCATTGGCACCAATGCGGTCAGCGCGAACGCGATCGGTGACTCGAACACGATCAGCGACGCATCAAAGTATGCCAGCGTTCTTGGCATGAAGAATGATGTGGATGGCAATGCAGCGCGGGTACTGGGTAACAACAATACGGTCGGTGCTGATTTCGTTGGCGTCTCCGGCTCGAACAATACAATTTCGGCTACCTCCATGCACGCCAATGTCATGGGTAACAACGCAACGGTCAATGGTGTGGGGGCAACGGTTGTGGGGAGTACCGGAACCGCTAGCGCCGACCATACGTTGGTGCTGGGTTCCAACGGTATCGCATCGGCCGTGGATGCCATCGCCATTGGGCACGGAGCAAATGCCAGTGAGGCGTCTAGCGTGGCGCTGGGCAGTGGCACGACGACGGAAAAGGCCGTCGGCACGGCGAATGCGACGGTGGCGGGGAAACAGTACCTGTTTGCGGGTAGCTCGCCGACAGGAACCATCAGTGTCGGCTCTGCGGCGACGACCGACAGCGGAGGTAATCCTGTCGCCAGCACCGAGCGCACCATCACCCACGTAGCGGCCGGTCGCTTGTCGGCCACCAGTACTGACGCGGTGAACGGCAGTCAGCTCCATGCGACCAACCAGGCCGTCGATCTGGCGCGAACCGACATTGACGCGCTTGGCACAACGGTCAGCAGTCACACGACCACCCTTGGCGAGCACACCACGGCGATCACCAACCTTCAAGGTGGCGTCACCTCACTGCAACAAGGCTCTGTCAGCTATCTGGCCAATGGCGATGGCACCTTCGACACCAGCAAGGTAGTACTGGACAAAGACGGTACGACCATCGACAACCTTAACGCTGGCGCCTTGACCGCCGACAGCCAGGAAGCCGTGAACGGTGCTCAGCTCTTCGCGACCAATGAACTGGTCAAGGGAAACACCACCGCCCTTGGCAACCTGACGACCAGCGTGGGAGATAATGCGACGGCCATCAGCAACCTGACCACCAGTGTAGATGGCAATAGTGACCGCCTGGACGAGATGGCCAAGGATTCCACCTACTATCAGGCCAACTCGACGGCCGCTGGCGCCATGGCCACCGGGGCAGAAAGCCTCTCGATGGGTCCCAAGAGCGCCGCCTCTGCCGTCAATAGTGTCGCCATCGGCAACGGAGCCAATGCCAGCGTCAGCGGTGGCGTGGCCCTTGGCAGTGGTGCTGTTTCCTCACGCACGGTGTCACCGGCCACCGGTTCCATCAGTGCCGGTAGCGCCACCATTACCTATAACACCAGTGACAAGACACTGCTTGGCGCCGTGTCGGTGGGAAGTGACGATGAGTACCGGCAGATTACTCATGTCGCCGACGGTATCGAGGATCAAGATGCTGTCACCATGCGCCAGTTGCAGGGTGCACTGGGCTCCTTGACGGTGGGAGGCGGCAACAAGTACTTCCACGCCAACTCCACCAACCCGTCAGATTCTGCGGCCGTGGGCAGCGAGTCGATCGCCGTCGGCCCCGGTACCGTGGTGAATGGGGACGGTGGCCTGGGCATGGGCGATCGTGCTGCCGTCGACCAGAGCGCAGTGGGCGGTATTGCCATCGGCCAGCGCAGCCATAGCTTCCTGGAAGACGCCATTGCCATCGGCACCAGCAGTGAAGCGCAAGGACAGCTTTCCGTCGCCTTGGGGGCGGGGGCGAAAGCAACGGGAGCGTCCGGCGTAGCGCTGGGGAGCAACTCGGTGGCCGACGCAGCAGTGGCAACGTCGAGTATCACCCTGGCCGGTACGGACTACACCTTCGCCGGTAGCTCGCCAATCGCCACCGTGGGCATTGGCAGCGCTGGTCAAGAGCGGACCCTGACACATCTGGCCGCGGGTCGGGTCAGCGCCAGCAGCACCGATGCCATCAATGGTAGCCAGCTATACGCCACCAACCAGGCAGTCGAGGGTGTCTCAAGCCGAGTGGATGACCTCGAGGGCCAGTACGCCAGCCTGAGCGACGACGCCCTGACCTATGACTCCGGTTCTGATAAAGGCAGCATTACCCTCGGTGGAGAAAGTGGTACTAGCCTCACCAACCTGGCCGACGGGGACATCAGCAGTGGCAGCACCGATGCGGTAACCGGGGGACAACTTTGGAACCTTAGTCAGCAGCTCAGCGGCGCTGGCGGCGGCGGTGGCATCTACAGCAATATCAGCACGTCAGGGCCTGGCGCCCAGGTCGATGCAGACGATGGCATTGCCATGGGCGGCGGCGCTCGCGTGGACCAGGGAGCCGAAGGCGGCATCGCCCTGGGCTCAGGCTCCGTGGCTGACCGCGGTGGAATGAACGGTGCCCGCGAGGCGTTCTCCGATGTCGCTGTTGGCTCTACCGCGGGAGCACTGTCGGTAGGTAGCGCGGGAGGTGAGCGTCAGATCACCAACGTTGCGGGGGGCACCGAAGCCACCGACGCGGTCAATGTTCGCCAGCTTGAGTCCGTTCAGGCAGGCGCCGTCAACTACGACCGGCACGAGGATGGCAGCGTCGACTATGGCTCCGTGACCCTTGGCGATGCCACTGCTGGCCCCACCACCGTTCACAACGTCGGGCCTGGCGTCGCTGACACCGATGCAGCCAACGTGGGGCAGCTGAATGCCCTCAACCAGAACGTGCAGCGTCAGTTCAGTCGACTGGCGGAAAAGATTGGTGACGTAGAGGACGATGCCAACGCCGGCTCAGCTACCGCCATTGCCATGGCATCCGTGCCCCAGGCGTATCTGCCGGGCAGAAGCATGGTCGCGGTGGGTGGAGGCAATTACTCAGGCGAATCCGCAGCGGCGGTAGGCGTTTCTCACCTGACGGAGAACGGCAAGTGGGCCTTCAAGATCAATGGCTCCGGCGATACCCAGGGGAATGTGGGGATCGGTGTAGGCGCAGGCTTCCACTGGTAACACAAATGGGTAAAACGCCCTTCTTATACTAGGAAAAGCGCGATGGTGGTGGCAGGACTCGCCGACGATGCACTGTCCAAGCCGGCAATGCTCTAGGTCGACAACGTCACTGCCACTCACCATCCGCTTTCTTCTCTTGTGATGAGATCCCTTATCGTAAATCGTACGACCGCTAGACAGTGTTCAATGCCAAGCCATTGCCACCATCTCAGTTGGCAATACCGCTCTACGCCTGTGCATTCAGGTGCTCGAACTCCTCACCTATCATCTGATCTTTCCACCTGGCATGTACGCCATGGATCACTCATTTTTGCTCCATGTCGTTAAGACATTTGTGGTTGGCACACTCTTACGCAGCAACACGTACCCAAGTAACGTGGTGCTTGTACGCTGCCCTTCGTGGCTCAATCCTCCAGGGCTCTGGCGTAGCCTGGTGGCCACCATCGGCGAACTCTCCGCGGGCGTCTCAGCGCTTGGCCGCTTTCATATTTTCTGCTGGCTTCGTTCTTCTCTCGGTGTTCGCCGTCAATATCAGGACACACTACGAGAATGCCACTATTTGCCTGGCCTGATGAGGCCATCTGACCTTTGCCCCTTGACCCGCGTTGCCTTCATCAAGCACTTCTCCGAAAGACGGCGGGACAAGAGGCTATGTAGGCCCACATTACGAGGTAAGTGCATCATGCAAACTGATCACCTGTATCTCAACGACGCTTATCAAGTCGCGTGCAGGGCCATCGTGTCTCATGTTTCAAAAGAAGGGCTACTGCTTGACCAAACGGTTTTCTACCCACAGGGTGGCGGCCAGGCAGGAGACAGCGGCTGGTTGACCCTGAAAGGTGGGTCCCGGTTACGGATTACAGAGTCGCGCAAGGCAGGTGAGGCATTTCCTGACAAGAATACCGTGCTGCATATCCCGGCTCTTGGTCAGACACCCCTGGTTCAGAGAATCAAGCCTGGTGACGAGGTGTGTGCCAACATCGACTGGCAGCGCCGCTACCGACACATGCGCCTACACACCGCCGCACATATGTTGTGTGCCGTGCTGCCGTATTCGGTCAACGGCTGCAGTATTACCGCTGACTATGCGCGCCTTGACGTCGTGACCAGCGACCCGCTGTCACCTGAACGCATTGAGACAGCCTTGGCGGCAATGGTCGAGGCGGCGCACCCGGTAACGGTCGAAACGATAAGCGACGAGGCACTGCAAGCCAATCCAGAGCTCGTGCGTACCATGAGTGTCCATCCGCCCATGGGCTGCGGGCAGGTGCGACTCGTGAACATCAAGAATACCGATCTACAGCCATGCGGGGGGACCCATGTCGTCAATACACGGGAGGTTGGCGCGGTGAGCGTGTCCAAGATAGAGAAGACATCGGCGAGCACTCGTAGGGTGGTACTGGCACTGGAGTGGCCGAGGGTAGAATGAATCGCGCGCATAACGACGGATGCGCTCTCAGATCAAACCTCTCACGAGGCCACCTACAACCCGCTCCATATAATGCCGCGATGCTCGCTGAAGAAGCGAGCTCATTGCTTGCCTTCGACATGGGAAAGGCAAGCGGCGTCCATGAAACCGTGGGAAGGAAGGACCGCTGCGCAATGACTGAGCTGTTGGCTAGGCGGTCAGCAGTTCCATATTCCCTTGGTCACGCATTGGATGACGAATCGCCTCCTTGGCGATATTCACTGCCAACGCCACCCTCGCTACCTCCCATACGCCAGCATCTATTTGGTAGCCCCCTCGCGCGTTGAGCCAATCAAGCACTTCTGCGAGATGCCAGATCGAAGCGCTACCTTCGTGAACCGGCAGGGGAAACGTGGCTCGGTGGATGAGCATCAGTTTCCGCATGGCCTGGCGGGAAACGCCCACGGCGTCGGCAACGTCAGTCAAGCCTACGAGGTCTGGCGAGGCTTCGATCAAACGCGCGGACGGGACGACGCCTCTAACATCAGCCAACGCAGTGCGAATCGCTTGCTCGGCATCGTCTGCTTCACGGGAGAATTCCAGCGCAAGACGTCCAGCCTGCCCCACTCCCACCAGGGCGTCATCACAACCGGCTGCACCCAGCCGCTCTACCAGTGCATCTTGATCACTGTCTTGGTCAGCCAACTGGTACTTCAGCGTAAAGACATATTCCACGGCTCAATCCTCCGGTTGCTGTCTGCTCCGGCGCTTGTGGGTAGCGCACTTGTCTACGACCCTTCTCAGCGCCCGGGCGTGACTGCCGGGGATTTTCGGCGTACTCCACACACTTGCGATACAGAACTCGCCACAGCGGCACTCATCATCATTGTAAGGACAGTAGATCTTGCCCCAGGCGTGGCTACCTCCTACCTCAACTCGATGGACGAGTCATTCCAAGGCTCCAGTATGGAAACGACACCTCAGGTTGTCAAACGACAACCTAAACTATAAAGCGGTTCCTCTCGGCCAAGCAGCCGGCTCACCATACTGACACCGAGCAGCTAACGACCACTAGCAGGGCATTCACACCGATGGAGTTGCTACCGCAATGGGTCAATACGTTGAGAAAGGCATCACTCTTTACCCTCAATGGGAGCAGAACTTGAACCGGAACATATGGCGAACGTCCCGGCACGAGCCAGGGCGCTTATAGCGCTGAATGTGCTGAACGAGAGAGTGGAGTGGCCCTTGCCCACCGTCTTACGGGCATGTCACGGGCGCCGATGCGTCGAGGCGTAGGATATGCTGACCGGCCTACATCCGGCACTAAAAAAAGCGACACAAGCTAATGAAATTCAAAAGCTTGCGTCGCCTTCTCAGTCACGACTGACCGTCACTTAACGGGGGATTATCACTCCCACTCAATCGTCGCCGGCGGCTTGGACGACACGTCGTAGGTGACGCGGGAGACGCCGGACAGCTCGTTGATGATGCGGTTGGACACCTTCTCCAGCAGCTCGTAGGGCAGGTGCGCCCAACGGGCGGTCATGAAGTCGATGGTCTCGACGGCGCGCAGGGCGATAACCCACTCGTAGCGGCGCCCGTCGCCCACCACACCAACGGACTTCACTGGCAGGAAGACGGCGAAGGCCTGGCTGGTCTTGTGGTACCAGCCGGAGTTGTGCAGTTCTTCGATGAAGATGGCGTCGGCCTCGCGCAGGATATCGGCGTACTCCTTCTTCACCTCGCCGAGGATACGCACCCCCAGGCCCGGCCCCGGGAAGGGGTGACGGTAGACCATGTCGTAGGGCAGGCCGAGCTCAAGTCCCAGCTTGCGCACTTCGTCCTTGAACAGCTCGCGCAGCGGCTCGACCAGCTTGAGCTTCATGGTCTCCGGCAGGCCACCCACATTGTGGTGTGACTTGATCACGTGGGCCTTGCCGGTCTTGGCCGCGGCGGACTCGATCACGTCCGGGTAGATGGTGCCCTGGGCCAGGAAGTCCACGCCGTCGATCTTGGCAGCTTGTTCATCAAACACGTCGATGAAGGTGTTGCCGATGATCTTGCGCTTGGCCTCGGGGTCGGCCTCGCCCTTAAGCTTGCCGAGGAACAGGTCTTCGGCGTCGGCGCGGATGACGCGAACGCCCATGTGCTGAGCGAAGGTCTCCATGACCTGGTCACCTTCGTTCTTGCGCAGCAGGCCGTTGTCGACGAACACACAGGTCAGCTGGTCGCCGATGGCCTTGTGCAACAGGGCGGCCACCACCGAGGAATCGACGCCGCCAGACAGGCCCAGCAACACGTGACGGTCGCCTACCTGCTCGCGCACCCGGGCGATCTGGTCTTCGATGATCTTGGCCGGGGTCCAGTTGCGTTCAGCACCGCAGATGTCCAGCACGAAGTGCTCGAGGATACGCTGGCCCTGCTGGGTATGTGTCACCTCAGGGTGAAACTGCACGCCGTAGAAGCGCTTTTCTTCCCAGGACATGGCAGCGATCGGACAGCTCGGGGTGGAGGCCGTCACGGTGAACGCTTCAGGCGCCTGGGCAACCTTGTCGCCGTGGCTCATCCACACATCCAGGAGGCCGCGACCGGTCTCGGGATCAACGTGGTCCTTGATGTCCTTGAACAGCGCCGTCTCGGCATCCAGGCGAATCTGGGCATAGCCGAATTCGCGCTTGTTGGAACCTTCGACCTTGCCGCCCAGCTGCTCGGCCATGGTCTGCATGCCATAGCAGATGCCAAACACCGGCAGGCCCATCTCGAACACGCAGGCGGGCGCACGCGGCGAATCCAGCTCGGTCACCGACTCCGGCCCACCGGCCAGGATGATGCCATTGGGGCGATACTCGCGGATTTCCTCTTCGGTGATGTCGAAGGCGCGAATCTCGGAATAGACGCCAATCTCGCGAACCCGACGGGCAATCAGCTGGGTGTACTGGGAGCCGAAGTCGAGGATCAGGATCTTGTGGGCGTGGATATCGGTCATGGGAATTACCTTGCAGGCGGTGGCCAAAAGGCCTGGCGATCAAAGGGCAATAAAGTGAAAAGCTGGAAGCGCCAGGGCGCTTCCAGCTTCAGGGCGACGGTGGACGCCTCACCCTACGCGATAGTTCGGGGCTTCCTTGGTGATCTGCACGTCATGCACGTGGGACTCGTTGAAGCCGGCGCCCGTGATCTTGACGAACTCAGGCTTGGTGCGCATCTCGTCGATGCTGGCGCAACCGGTATAGCCCATGGACGCTCGCAGGCCACCCATCAGCTGGTGCACGATGGCGCTCATCACCCCCTTGTAGGGGACACGGCCTTCAATGCCTTCCGGTACCAGCTTCTCGACACCGTCATCCTTGTCCTGGAAGTAGCGGTCGCTGGAACCCTGGGTCTGGGACATGGCTCCCATGGAGCCCATGCCACGATAGGCCTTGTAGGTACGTCCCTGGAACAGTTCCACCTCGCCCGGGGCTTCCTCGGTACCCGCCAGCAGACCACCCACCATGATGCAGCTGGCACCGGCTGCCACCGCCTTGGCGATGTCTCCAGAGAAGCGCACACCGCCGTCGGCGATCAGCGGAATGTCATAGGGCTTGACCGCCTCGGCCACGTTGGACACGGCCGTGATCTGGGGCACGCCCACACCGGCCACGATCCGGGTGGTACAGATGGAACCGGGACCGATGCCCACCTTGACCGCGTCGGCGCCCGCCTCGGCCAGTGCCTTGGCGGCGGCGGCCGTGGCAATGTTGCCACCGATCACCTGGATCTGGGGGAAGTGCTCCTTGACCCAGCGCACGCGCTCGATGACGCCACGGGAGTGGCCATGGGCGGTATCGACCACGATGGCATCGACGCCAGCTTCTGCCAGAGCCTTGACCCGGTCAGGGGTCTCGGGACCAGTGCCCACGGCGGCGCCAACCAGCAGACGCCCATCGGCATCCTTGGCGGCATTGGGGAAGGTGCGCGCCTTCTCGATGTCCTGGAAGGTCACCAGGCCGCGCAGGCGGAACTCAGCGTCCACCACCAGCATCTTCTCGACGCGGTGTTCCTGCATCTTGCCCTTGATGACGTCCAGCGGGGTGCCTTCCGGTACCGTCACCAGACGCTCGCGCGGGGTCATGATGTCCGACACGCTGTCGCCATGGTTGGGCTGGAAGCGCATGTCACGCTCGGTGACCAGGCCGACCAGGGTCTCACCTTCCACCACAGGGAAACCAGAGAACCCATGTTCCTTGGCCATGGACAGCAGATCCTGCAGCTTGGCCTTGGGACCTACGGTCACCGGATCCTTGACGATGACGCTCTCGTGCTTCTTGACCTTGCGCACTTCCAGCGCCTGCTGGGCAATGCTCATGCTCTTGTGGATGATGCCAATGCCACCTTCCTGAGCCATGGCAATCGCCAGACGGGCTTCGGTCACAGTGTCCATGGCAGCAGAGGCGAGGGGGATGTTCAGGAAGAGGTCGCGAGTCAGGCGGGTCCGGAGGCTGACGTCCTTGGGCAGAACATCGGAGTAGCCGGGAACGAGCAATACGTCGTCAAACGTAAGTGCTTCTTGGGCCATACGTAGCATAATCGGCAACACCCACAGAGGCTTGGAGGGAGGGAAGAAGTTAATCGCGCATTATAACGTTTCGCCCCACCATCGGGCAATGTGCCCACTCGATACTGCCATGGCTCGGCCCTGTCCGGCGCCCTCTTACGCCGTCCTCAAGCCCGCCTATGACGGGCGCTGCCTGCCCTCGATGAAGTCCCGCTATCGACGCGACAGCCCAGGTTCATCTGCGCCCACTGCTTATCTGTATCGAGAGTCTCCCTGTGTCGAGAGTGACCCCGTGTCGATCGATGCTTTCGCATCCGCTGTCTCACCCTTTATCTCCGACGGTGCCTCTATCTCCGACGGTGCCTCGATGTCGGCCTTGCCTGCGCTATCGCCAAAGCGTGCTTCCCAGCGATCGATAAACTCCTGGCGCCGCACCGGATCAACAAACGCCAGCAAGGACGCCTTGGGCAGAATCGGATACAGCCTCTCCCCGACCTGAGAGCGCAGCCGTGCTGCGGTATAGGGCCCCGTCACGTCGGGGCGAATGCTGAACAGTGGGGTCTGCCCCGCCAGCACATGCTGGCCGGCTCGACTCAACAGAAACTTGACGAAGGTGGCGGCCGCCTGCGGATGGCGGGCGTGACGATGAACGAACGCCAGACGCATCAGCACCAGGGAGTAATCCATGGGCACCTGCACGATGACCTCAGGATGCTCCTGGGCGTAGACCATGGCGTAGGACCCCAACAGGTTGTAGCCCAGCCAATAACGCCCGTCGCTCAGCCCCCGCAACATGTCTCGGGTGCTGGCTTCCAGCTGGGTGTCGACCGCCCCCATCGCCGCCACCAGATCCCAGAAGCGCGAGGAATAGCGTGCATCCTGCTGTGCCAGGGTATAGCCCACACCGCTGTCCAGCGGTGAGTAGGTCGTCACCCGGCCGGACAATCGCTCTGCCTCGGTGGCCAGCAGGCGGTGCAGGTCACCATGACTCTGGGGTGGCAGCATGTGTCGGGACAGGTCGAGTCGATAGGCCATCACCACCGGCTCGAAGGTAAAGGCGAAGACCTCATCGCGCCAGCGTGCCCAGGCTGGCCAGCTGTCGATTTCGGGCCCCTGCAGACGCTGAGCCAGCCCCTGGTTGGCGCGGTCCATCTGCCAGGGCATCGCAGAGCTGATCACCACGTCCGGGGTCTCCGCTCTCCACTCCGCTCTCCATTCCGCGCCCCCTGGCTGAGACTCCGCGACAGGGTCGACCGACGCGGTGCCTGCCACCACACTGCGATCCACCTCAAGCGTCGATCGGTCGATAAAGCTCAACGGAATCTCCGGATACGCGTCGCGGAAGGCCTCAAGCAGAGGCTCGACTACATCCAGATCAAGTGCGGCCGAGATCACCAGTGGATCCTCCACCGTCGGCACGCTGTCCTGTGAATCACCACAGCCCGCCAGCGACACCGCCACCAGCGACAGCGCCATCACCCACAGCAGCATGCTTCGCCAAGACTTCATGCCTGCCCCCCTACTGGCACGTCGCTCTTCTCTTCTAACGCCGCTGTCAGCGGGGCCTGTTGCATCTCGTCGTCGGCCAGCGGCAGCGACAGTGTCACCCTCAACCCCTGGGGCTGGCAGTGCGCGAAGGACAGCGTTGCCCCCATTCGGCGGGCCGTGGTCTCGACGATGGCGAGTCCCAGACCTGAACCAGCGGTGTCCTGGCGCCCCGCCCGCTGGAACGGCTGGCCGAGGGTAGCCAGCGCCATGTCGCTGACGCCCGGGCCATTGTCCATCACTGACACCTGAACACGACGAGATGCCAAGTCCCTGGACGGGGTCTCTCGTTCCATCATCACCGTTATCGCGCTCCCTGCCGGGGTATAGCGCAGCGCATTGTCGATCAGATTGCCCAGCGCTTCTCGCAGCGCCCAACCCTCGACGCGCACCAGCACAGGCCCGGCGGGCACCTCGCCCAGCCCCAGGTCGTGATCCCGGGCCTGGTCTCGACCCGCCCAGTCCAGCGCAACATCGCGCACCAGCGCGGTCAGCTCCAGCGCCGGGCATCCCTGATCCTGGTCAAGGTGCCTGAGGCGCGCCAACGACAGCAACTGTCCCGCCAGGCGACTGGTATCGTCGACCCGCTGGTGCACCCGTACCAGCGCATCGCGCCAGTGCTCCGGGGAATGACTGCGAAGCCCGAGTTCACAGGTGGTCTTCAACCCGGCCAATGGGGTCTTCAACTGGTGGCTGGCATCGGCGGTAAAACGCAGCAGGTCTTCCCGTCCCTGGCGCTGGCGGGCAAACAGGTGATCCAGGGCCTGGACCAATTCGTGCAGCTCCTGGGGTACCTTGGCCGACAATGGCCGAAAGTCATCGGCACTTCGTGACCTGAGCTGTCGTCGCAATCGTCGCAGTGGCAGCAGCACTGCGCGCACGGTTAGCCCCATCAGCGCGCTGGTCATCAGCACCATGGCCACAAACCGCGACAGGGAGCCGCGGAACAGCGCCCAGGCGAGCGCCTTTCGGCCTTCCAGGGTGTGACCGACCCAGACCTGTACCGGCAGCTGACTGACCCAACCCGCCGAGGCCACCCGCTGCCCATGGACCCGCAGGTCACCCCGGGAGGTCATCAAGTCGCGGGACAGGCCACCGGCATCCAGCCTGTCCTGCCAGGCGGAGGGGATGACCACCGGCCAGTTGCGCGACAATACGCCGCCGTCCTCGTCGAGCACTGCATAGAACACGCGATCCTGACTGTCGGTGGAGAGTATCTGCAGCGCCGCTTCTGGCACCACCACATGGGGCACCCCCTCTCGCCAGCGAACCGCTTCCGCGATCGTCAGTGCAGCCGCCTGCAATTGGGCATCGAAGGCGCGATTCGCCGCGCGCTGACTGCTGATCCAGGCCTCCGCCATCAACGCCAGGCCCAACAGCAACACGGTGACCGACAACCACCCGAGCAACTGCCGTTTCAGCGAGCTCCCGAGGGTGATCACAGCATCGCTCCATGGCTAGACTGTCGAGACGACATCACGCGTCATCTTCCAGACGATACCCCAGCCCCCGAAACGTGCGAATCCGCAGTCCAGAGTCCTTGAGCCGCTTGCGCAGACGGCTGACATAGACCTCAAGGGCATTGGAGCCGACCTCACCAAAACCAAACAGACGCCCTTCCAGGGTTTCCCGCGGGGCAATGGCCCCGGCATGCAGCAGCAGGCTCTCGACCAACAGCAATTCGCGATGAGGCAGGGCCATGGGCTCACCGAACAGGCTGGCGGCACCGCTGGCCGGGTCGAAGGTCAGTGGGCCAAGGCTCAGGCGGTTATCGGCACGTTGCTGGCTGCGCCGCAGCAAGGCGCGCACGCGCGCTTCCAGCTCGGCCAATTGAAAGGGCTTGGCCAGGTAGTCGTCGGCCCCCAGGTCGAGTCCCCTAACTCGGTCATCGAGAGCATCCCTGGCCGTCAGCAGGATGACCGGCGTGCGATCGCCGCCATCACGCATCTCGGCCAGCAGCGACAGGCCATCACCGTCGGGCAGCCCGATATCGAGCAGCACCAGGTCGACGCCACCCTGGCGTAACGCTGAACGCGCAGCGGCACGGGTCGACAGCACCTCGACAGTGTTGCCAAGCGGTGTCAGGGCCTCCACCAAGGAGCGGCTGATGAGGGCATCATCTTCAACGACGAGAAGGCGCATGAGACTAATGTCTTATCCGTAAATCAGGTGGATGACAGGTTGATGAAAGCTAGAAGGCCTAGCATCCGCTGGGCTGACGATACGCGCCGTACGCTTCGCTCCGGTTGGCCAGTGCTGCACGCCACTATCTTGCGCTAGCTTGCGCCAGCGCCGTGCCAGCCGCCGTCGGCAACACCCATCACTTTCGTCGACTCATAATAATATCTGATCAGGAGTACGCATGAAGACTACCATAGCCCTTCCCGCAGGCCTTGCTGCACTGCTGCTGGGTGCCAGCCTGACGACCGGCACGGCCCAGGCGTCCGACGACGCCGAGTGCATCGCTCCGGCCAAGCCCGGTGGCGGTTACGATCTGACCTGCCGTCTGGCCGCCAATGGCCTGCTCGAGACGGGGCTGATCGAAGACCCGATGCTGGTGACCTACATGCCCGGCGGCATCGGCGCGGTAGCCTACAACCACGTCAACGGCGTGCGTACCGATGACCCCAACCTGATCGTCGCTGCCAGCACAGGCGCCGCCGTCAACCTGGCGCTGGGCAAGTTTGGCCAGTATGACGCCAGCGAAGTGCGCTGGGTCGGCGCGCTCGGCGTCGACTACGGTGCCATCGTGGTCAAGGCCGATGCTCCCTGGCAGAACCTGGAAGAGCTGATGACCGCGCTGCAGGAAGATCCAACCCAGGTCGCCTTCGGTGCCGGCGGCAGCGTCGGCAGCCAGGACTGGATGAAGGCAGCCCTCACCGCCAAGTCCGCAGACGTCGACCCCAGAAGCCTTCGCTACGTGGCCTTCGAAGGCGGCGGCGAAGCCCTGGCGGCTCTGCTGGGCAATCACATCCAGGTCTTCACCGGTGACCTCTCCGAGCTCAAGTCGCAGCTGGAAAGCGGTGATATCCGAGTCCTGGCCGCATTGGCCGAAGAGCGCGTCGAGGGCCCCTACGCCGACATCCCCACCGCCGCGGAACAGGGCTATGACGTCGAGTGGCCGATCTGGCGCGGCTACTACATGGGCCCCGAGGTCAGCGATGAGGCTTACCAGGCCTGGGTCGAGAAGTTCGAACACCTGGCCGAGAACGACACCTTCGCCGAGCTGCGGGAAGCTCGTGGCCTGTTCCCCATGGCGCTGTTCGGAGATGACTTCGACGGCTACGTGAAGGATCAGGTTGCGGAGTTCAAGCAGCTGGCCGCTGATGTGGGTCTGACACAATGAGTCTTGCCGCCGACCGCTGTCTGGGGATTGCCCTGATGGGGTTGGCGGCGTTTACCGCCGTCAACGCCCTGTCCCTCGAAGTGCCGTTCAGCTACGACCCCGTCGGCCCCAAGGCCTTTCCTCTGGGGCTCTCGATCCTGCTGGGCCTGCTGTCTGTGGTGCTGGTGATTCGTCCCGGCGAGAACGGCCACTGGCCGGACAAGCGCCTGGCGCTGCGCCTGATCGGCGTCCTGGCCCTGCTGCTGGTCTACGCCTTGCTGTTCCCGCGCCTCGGTTTTGCCATCAGCTCGATGCTGGTGATCGCCGCCCTCGCCCGGCTGTTCGAGGCAAGCTGGCCCAAGGCCATTGCCACCGGTGTGCTGATGGCCTTCGGCGGCCAGTGGCTGTTCACCCACGGCCTTGGCATCACCCTGCCCGGCCTGCCCTGGTAAGCCAGGCCACCGACGCGACCGCTTCCTGCTCAAGGTATCCCCATGTTCGACTTCCTTATCGAAGGCTTCGGCGTTGCCCTGACGCCACTCAACCTTGGCCTGGCCTTTCTTGGCGCCCTGCTGGGCACCCTGTTCGGGGCTTTGCCGGGGATCGGACCGATCAACGGTATCGCCATCCTGATGCCGCTGGCCTACACCCTGGGCCTGCCGGCCGAGTCCGCACTGATTCTGCTGGCGGGTATCTACACCGGCGCCGAATATGGCGGCCGGATGTCCAGCATTCTGCTCAACGTGCCGGGCGATGCCGGCGCGGTCATGACCACCCTGGACGGCCACCCGCTGGCCAAGAAAGGCCTAGCCGGCCCGGCGCTCGGCCTGTCTGCCGTGGCTTCCTTCATCGGCGCCACCATCGCCATCATCGGCCTGACCCTGTTTGCCCCACTACTGGCCCGGGTCGCGGTGATGTTCGGTCCCGCTGAATTCTTCGCCCTGATGGTATTCGCCTTCTCTTCCATGTCCGTAATGATGGGCAAGGATCCAATCAAGACCGCCATCGGCGCCGTGCTGGGCGTACTGATCGGCACCGTTGGCGTCGACTCCGGTACCGGCGTCATGCGCTACACCTTCGGCATGCCGGAGCTCTACGATGGCATCGACTTTGTGGTGATGATCATCGGCCTGTTCGCCATCAGCGAAATCCTGCTGATGCTGGAACACGCCCATCGCAAGGACGTGGACAACGAGCTGCCACCGCTGGGACGCGTTTTCGTCAGCCTCAAGGAAGTGCTGGCCTGCAAGGGCACCATGCTGCGCTCTGGGGTGCTGGGTTTCATCATCGGGGTGTTGCCAGGGACCGGTGCCTCGGTCGCTGGTGCCGTCTCCTACACCACCGAAAAGCGCCTGGTCGACAAGGACAACACCTTCGGCACCGGTGACATGCGCGGCCTGGCCGCCCCCGAGGCCGCCAACAACGCCTCTGCCGCCGGTTCGTTCGTGCCCATGCTGACCCTTGGCATTCCCGGCTCCGGCACCACCGCCGTGTTGCTCGGCGCCCTGATGCTCTACAACATCACGCCGGGCCCAATGATGTTCTCGCAGAACCCGGAAGTGGCCGGTGGTCTGATTGCGTCGCTGTATATTGGCAACCTGGTGCTGCTGGCTCTCAACCTGCCCCTGGCCGGGGTGTTCGCCAAGGTGCTGACGATCCCCCGTTGGGTACTGGTGCCCGCCATCGCCGTGCTATCCTTCGTCGGGGTCTATCAGCTGCATTCCGACCTGACCGCCATCTACCTGATGCTGATCATCGGCGTGTTCGGCTACCTGCTGCGCAAGCTGGGCTTCTCGCTGGCCCCGGTCATTCTCGGCTATGTGCTGGGCGGCTTGATGGAAGAGAACCTGCGCCGTGCTCTGGCGATCAGCGGAGGCGATACCTCCATCCTGTGGCAGTCCGGCATCTCGCTGGGACTGTGGATCGCCGCCATCGCGCTGCTGGTGCTGCCGTGGCTGGTGCCGATGTTGCTGAAACGGCGTCCGTCGGCACAGTCTTGACGCTATCCCTGCGCGGCGCCTGATGGCGCCGCGCGCCGTTTAACCACGACCCACATCGACGGCCATCTGAACCGATCGACCACTATCCCCGATATCGTTACTTACCCACGACCCACTGCCGGTCGCCCTGCCAGGAGACGCCATGCCCGCCATTCCCTCTTCTCTTCCCTCCGGCGCCTGGCGATTCCTTCCCACCCTGGCCCTGGGCTCGGTGGGCGGCTACCTGGCCTTCCTCATCGATCTGCCGCTCCCGTGGCTGCTGGGGGCGCTGATCACCACCACCCTGATCAGCCTGACCGGCATCAAACTGGGTTCCCCCGGGCGCCTGCGCAAGGGAGTTCTGGTGGTGATCGGCGTCATGCTGGGTTCGGCCTTCACCCCGGAGCTTTCAGGCAATCTCTCTGCCTGGCTGGCCAGTGCCGCCATCATGCTCGCCGCCACGGCGGTGATGATGGTGGTCGCGGTCGCCTTCAGCTACAAGGTGGCGGGGCACTCGCTGGACACGGCCTTATATGCTGGAGCCCCTGGTGGACTGTCGGCGCTGCTGATGATGGCCCATGAGTCCGGCGCGGATCTCAAGGCGGTGGGCATCACCCACGCCGTGCGCATCCTGGTGCTGCTGCTGGCGATTCCTCCTATCCTCACCATCATGGGCCATGTGGATCTGGCCGGCGCCAGCAACGGGCCCACCCGCTGGAGTGAACTACCCACCCTGAGCGGAACCGCATGGCTGGTGGCAGCGGCGGCTCTGGGCGCACTGGTAGGCAAGGTCCTGCGCCTGCCCAACGCCCTGCTGTTCGGCCCCGCCCTGGTGTCGTCGATACTGCACTTCTCGGGCATGACCCACGCGGTGCTTCCGCCTGCGTTGATCGCCCTGGCCCAGGTCGTCATCGGCACCTCGGTCGGCGTGCGCTTCGTCGGGGTCGCGCTGTCGGAGATGGCCAGGCATCTGGGGCTGGCCGTGGTGCAGGCGCTGATTCTGGTGATTCTGGCGGTCATCGCCGCCTGGGTCGGCCAGGCCCTGACCGGCATGTCCGTCGCCGCGGCCCTGCTGGCCTACATGCCGGGTGGCGCGCCAGAGCTGAGCCTGGTGGCACTATCGCTCAACATCGAGCCGGCGTTCGTCACCTCCCACCATCTATTGCGCATCACCGTGCTGCTGATCGCCCTGCCGCCGCTGGTGACATGGGCCCACCGGCGACTCAAGCGCTAGGCTTTGTCCCCCGCCGCCTGCGGCTCATGCGTTGGCGCTGATGAAGTCCATCAAGCGCGGGAACACGTCTCGGTCGACCCGCGCCCCCATGAACACGTCCTGGTGGCCATAGCCCTCGACAATGTCCAGGCGATGGCGACCAGGCGCCGCCTTCTCCAGTGCGCGGTGGCAGTGCAGATTGCTGTCGCTGAAGACTCGGTTATCGCGGCCGGTAAGCAGCAGGCATGGCGTCTCGATGCTCTCTGCGGCGACCAGGTAGTCATCGGGCAAGACGTCATACTCGGGCGCCTTGCGCATTCTCACGGTGCGATGCCCTCGGCGCAGCATCTTCATGACGTGACGGTGATAGTTGAGCCCTACCGGGCCATACAGGTCTCCACCTCGCCGGTGGGTGCGCTCGTCCAGGTTGTGATGGTGGTATAGCGCCGGCCAGCCGGTGCCCCACATCAGCGACAGCATATGGCAGGCAGGCACGTCGCACTCCCGGTGAAACAGCGAGACGCCCTTCGACAGCAGCTTGCCCAGGGTCAGGCGAGGGTCGTCGCTCCAGCGCGGGCTGACATAAGGCTGCTGCAGGATGCGCTCAACGATAAAGGGAAACACGTGGCCCTTGACCATCGACCAGCGTGGCACGTGGGGCGTCAACGCCACACTGTTGAGCACGCAGGAGCGAATCCCCCGGATGGTGCCGCCGAACAGGGCCATGGCGACACTCATCGACCCCAGGCAATGAGCGATGACATGCAGCTGCAGCTCATTCCCGGCGGGATCGCCGGTCAGGCGACGAATCGCCGCTACCGCTGCCGGTATGTCATACACCGCGCAGTCATCCATGGAATAGCGGGTGGGCTGCAGGTTGTAGGGGTGGCGGTTGCTCATGCGGAAATCCAGCGTCCACACCTCGTCGATCCCTTCGTCCAGCAGAAAGCTCACCAGGTTGCGGTGTTCGGGCTGGATGAACATGTCGCTTGATGTCGTCAGCCCATGCACGATCATGACCGCCCGGCGCCCTTTGGCGCAGGAACTGGAACCGCGACTACGGACAAAACGCAGCAGCGACAGACCCAGGCCGTCACCGGTACAGAAGCCATGCTGGCTGATCTCGGCATCGGTCACGCCTTCCAGGGTGTGCAGTGCGATTTCCCGGACCATGGGGTCACCTCTCTATCATCGACCCTGCCGCCACCGAAGAGCCTCATCCTGCCCAGGCAGCAATGTCTTCTCAGGCCAACATCCGCGCCATGGCACGTTCGGCCAGGGCAGCGATGGTGCGTGATGGGTTCAGCCCCAGCGCGCGCGGCACGATGGCACCGTCGAGCACGTACAGCCGCGGATATCCGAATACCTCGCCGGCGTGGTCGACCACCCCGTCCCAACGGTTCTCGCCCATGGGGCAGCCTCCCAGGGGATGAGGCGTCACCAGGTAATCCAAAAGGCGCCAGCTGGGTGGCTCGATGGCGACGCCTCCGGTGAGCTCACTCAACTGCTTGTGTCGATCGCACAGGGCCTGAACCACCGAGCGTGACGCATCCACGCGGTAATCCAGCGACAGCGCGGGCTCTCGCTCCAGCCAACGGCGCGAGAGCCGCAGCACGCCATCGGCAACATCCACGCCCTGGCCGAACCACGGCATCAGGCAACGATCCGGGTCGTTGTGCTTGAGCGCTTCCGCCAGCACCGCACGCCAGCCGCTTCGCAGCATGCCGGCGACAGAGGAATGGGCCAGCAGCCGCGACAGCGCATGGCCTATGAGGTCCGGGTAGCCGCCGTCCTCGACAAGGTAACGCCGGCCCTGGTCGATACCGTCCAGAAAGTCGATGGCCGCACTGATGGTCGGGCCGCGACAGGGATCGATACGCCGATTCGGATACATCGCGGGCGTCAGGAAGTCGCCGTTGGCGCACCAGCGATGGCCCAACAGGGGCGACAGTTCCGGCAAGGTGCGGTACTGGTCGCGAGCCCGCAGCAAAAGCTCGGTGGAACCCAGCGAGCCCGCCGCCAGGATCACCCGTTCGGCTCGCTCGTGACGGATGGTTGGCGCGCCCTCGAGATGCTGAAAGGTGACCCGGTAGCCATCGCCCTCTGGCACCAGCGAGCGGACCAGGCTCAGCGGGCGAATATCGCAGCCAAGTTGCTCTGCCCTGGCCAGATAGTTGAGGTCCAGGGTATTGCGTGCTCCCACGGGACAGCCGATGTCGCAGTAACCGCAGTGGATGCAGGTCCCCTGGGACTTGCCGTAGGCATTGAGGCTCTGTCGACTGTGCCGACGATGATGCGGCTCCTCCAGCCGGTAATGCCAGTCCGGGTCAAAGCGCACCGCCAAGGGCAGCGAGCGGAAGCGTTCAGGGTGCCCGCTGGCCTCCGCCGCCTGCTTCAGCAGCTTGTGGCGCTCGCTGACCTGAGCCGAGGGCACTTCACAGACCTCCAGCATTTGCCCGACGCGCTGCTGGTAGGGCGCAAGGTCACTGTAGCTGATCGCCTCAGGCCAGCCGCTGTCGAAGGCAAACGGCTGGGCAGGCACCGAGACATTGGCGTAGACCAGAGAGCCGCCGCCTACCCCCGCTCCCTGGGCCACCGCCATGCGCGGAAAAAAGCGCAGGTCGAGCCAGCCATGGCGACCACGCGGTTCTTCAACGTCGAAGCACCAGTCATCGTCGGGCCCCCGCGGGAAGTCTTCGCGCTCCCAACGCCGTCCTCGTTCCAGCACCAGCACCCGCTGGCCAGCCTCGGCCAGACGACAGGCCGCCACTGCGCCACCAAAACCGGAGCCCACCACAATCGCGTCGTAGCTCATGCGTTGGACTCCCGGCGGATCACCCAGGGGGCATACAGGTGCCACAGTTCACCGAAGAAGAAGCGACCAAAGTCCGCGACCGTCGCCAGGTCCCCCCGACCGCTGGGCGTCAATGTCCCGAGCATGGCCATCAGCTCCGCTACCCCCAGGTGGAGTACCCCCGCCCCTATGATGTCGGCGGTGTCGCTGACACCTTCATGCAAGGTGGTATACAGCGTCGTGGTGTCTCTCCACAGATCGGGCCCAGGATCATCGTGTACGCGCTTGACGCCATGCAGAAAGAGTCGCCTGTGGCCGTATTCCAGCAACGCATCGTAGACCATCTGACGCCCGGCTCCGGGCCCCTGGGAAAACAGCTGAAAATCGCCTTCCAGAATGACCAGTCCCAGCCCCAGGGGGGCAAAGTCGACCACGCCACCCAGCTTGCCATGGTGATGCTCGTCGGCCAGAAAGGCATTCATGTCGTCGATCTGGATCTTGGCGTGCAGCGCAAGCTCGGTGCCTTCGCGATGTCCCAACCGCTCACCGCGCTCGGGCATCTGGCTATCCAGCGAGAAGTGGCCGGACATGGTCTCCTCGAAGGTCAAGCCTGGCGCCATGGTGATTCTGTTCACACGCACCTCCCTGCCACGATGGTTGCTCCCCTGGCTCGCCTCAACTGCCAACGGTCATCGGCTACCAGGGACTCAGCTCGAGGTCGTTATAGGCCACGGTCTGGCCATTCGGTCCCGCTACCTTTACCTCGTGACCGTCCCTGTCCAGCACCCTCACCCTCAGCCGATGGCGCTGGCGATCCACCTCGAGGCGGCAGAAGTTCTCCTGCTGATAGAAGCCGTATGCCCGGTAGTGCAGGGTCATGGCACCGTCGAACAGCGGGAAGCCATCGCGCTGTCCCGCCACCCGAGAGTCGTGCACGAAGCCGTTGGGGTCTCCATCGGCCCAGAAGAACGGCCAGTACAGGGCCGAGGAGGTAATGTCGTAGAGCCGCTGACCGCCGCCGCCTCCCTCTTCTTCAACATGCATCTCAGCAATATTGGCGCAATGAACGTCGCCGCTGAGAAAGATCACGTTGTCGATACCGGCGGTGACGATGTGCTCGATCAAGGCCTTGCGGGTCGTTGGAAAACCGGACCAGCTGTCGCTG
Organism: Halomonas sp. DP8Y7-3; assembly: GCF_019801675.1. Lineage (NCBI taxonomy): Bacteria > Pseudomonadati > Pseudomonadota > Gammaproteobacteria > Oceanospirillales > Halomonadaceae > Halomonas > Halomonas sp. DP8Y7-3. The sequence continues at coordinate 160,983 of NZ_JAHVIO010000002.1, read as the reverse complement.
TCGGCTCGGCGTGACAGGTTGGTGCGCGCCAGGTCCACCGCCGCCTGGTCGTCGTGGCCATCTAGGCTGGGGTCCAGTCGCTCGTCCAACGGGCTGGGGGCAAACACCGTGGAGGTCACGATGAACTTGGGGACCGCTCCCCACCGCGCCTGCTGGTCGCTCAGCCATTGCAGCAACAGATCCAGCTGAGAGAGGTGCAGGGGGTCGATACTGGGCCGCCCCAGCAGGTGATTGTCCATCACCCGCCCCTCGCGCCCGTAGGTGCGATGGGTGCGGGTATCGCAGACGAAGAAGGGATAACCGCCGCAGTCAAAGTGATAGTGCAGATGGCGACCGAAGCTGCGTGGCCCGTGGGACCACTGGTAGCTCATGTAAGCACCGATGGCGACGTTGAACAGCTCGCGCTTGGCGCTCAGCCGGTCGCGATGCCAGTTGTCCTCGATCTCGTGGTCGTCGAGGATCATGTACACCGGGGCCTGGCGCAGGAAACGCCGCGCCAGCGGCGAGCCAAAGGCCGTGCGATAGCGCTCCTGGAACTCCGCGAAGGTATCGGCCCGACCGATCGGCAGGTAGCGACTGTACTGGTCGGCGTAGATCTGGTCACCGACCAGCAGGCTGAAGCGCGCAGCCGCTCGGCTGCCTCGGGGGCGCAGGTGCTGCTGCATGGGACCGAAGATGCGGTCCGACTCCTTGGTCTTCCATAGCGTGCCTGGATAGCGACAGGACCCCAACAGAAAGGCCAGACGGGCTGACGGCTGCTCCGGAAAGGTCGTGAATTCCGCCTCGCAGTGAGCGCCCTCCAGGCTGGCCAGCAACTTGGACATGCCACCGATATCCGGCAGCCGCGCCACGATCTCGCTATCGCTGAGACTCTCGACGTCTGGGGTGGTGTCATCCAGGGTCAGGGTGGCGACACGCACCCGGTAGCGGGTGTCCGGCGCCAGGGGCACCACGCCATCTGGCTGCCCCAACGGAGCGACACCGTCCTTTGCGCCAAGGCCCTGCTCGGCACCCAGCTCGAAGGTGCCGGTGCGGTCAAATTCACGATGCAGGCGGAAGTAGAAAGCATGCGCCCGGGGTGGGCTGCCTGCCAGCCGACACGGCATCCCGTTGTCTTCCACCACGGCTACCAGCCCCACGGTTCTCAGCGAGGCGCTAAGATCGACTCCGTCATCGCTGGGGGCGATGCCACGCACCCACAGCCGGCAACTATGGGCGGTGGTATGTCCGACGATAGGCCCGATATCGGGCGAGCGCAGTCCCGACATGGGGCCTCCTGCGTCACGATGTCTCGTCCCTGTGTGTCCAGTCCCTGTGTCCGCGTCACGATGTGTCCAGCTCACTGTATCTAGGTCAGTGTGTCTGCATCACGACGTCGCCTGCGCGGTGCGGCTCGCTACGGCTCCCACCTCCGCCATCGCTCAACGTTGTGCAAACGCTGCTATCACACACTGAGAGTAAAGATAGTTCGCCTTTGGTGAAGCGGCGACCTGGCCTCTGCTACCCTGTGGCGTCACTGCTGCCATGCCTGTTCCGACTGCCTGTCTTCTGGGGGAGTCGTTGTGACTGGCCTGGTTCACGCCCCACCCTTCAGGAATTGCCGTCATGTTGGATCCTTCGGACGACCCCCAGCACGTGCTATCGGTCAGCGATCTCAACCTGCGCGCGCGGCAGGCACTGGAAGCGGATCTTGGCGAACAGTGGATCGAAGGCGAGCTGTCTGGGGTCTCCAGGCCGGCCTCGGGCCATCTTTACTTCACCCTCAAGGACGAGCGCGCCCAGGTAAAAGCCGTGCTGTTCCGCACTCGGGCGCGATTCGTCTCTACGCCCATGCGCGACGGTGACCTGGTTCGAGTACGCGCCAGGGTGTCGTTGTTCGAGCCAAGAGGGGACTATCAGCTAATCGTGGAGGCGGTCCAGGCCGCGGGCGCTGGGGCGCTTCTGGCGGCACTCGAGGCGCTCAAGACCCGCCTGGCCAACGAGGGCGTCTTCACCAACGCACGCCCCCTCGCCTACCCTCCCCGCCATGTGCTGGTGCTGTCGTCGGCCACGGGAGCCGCCCTGCGCGACGTGCTGGCGGTGCTGAGCAAACGCTGGCCGCTGACCACGGTGACGTTGATTGCCGTGCCGGTGCAAGGCGCCGAGGCGGCACCGGCGATCACTGCCGCCCTTGGCCTGCTCAATCGCCAGCCAGCGCTCGATCCCGCACAAGACGTGGTATTGATCACCCGTGGTGGCGGCAGCCTGGAGGACCTGTGGGCCTTCAATGACGAACATCTGGCCAGAGCCATTCATCATTCCCGTCTGCCGGTGATGTCAGCGGTAGGTCATGAAACCGACCAGAGCCTGTCCGATCTGGCGGCGGATGCCAGCGCGCCGACGCCCTCAGCCGCGGCCGAACGGCTGGTGCCATCGAAACAGGAGCTGGTCAGCCAGCTCGGGCAACTCGAAGGGAGACTCAAGGGCGCCCAGTTACGCCACTTGCAGCGGGAAGGACAGCGACTGGATCACCTGCGGGCGCGGCTACGCCATCCCGGGGAGGCCATCGTGCGCCAGCGCCAGACACTCGACCAGCTGCGCTCACGCATGGCGCGGGCCATGGCCGGGAGGATGAACGGCGAGCAGCAACGATACCTCGATCTGACCCGACGCCTGGCGCTACGCTCTCCACAACGGGCTGTGGCGGAGCATCACAAACAGCTGACCGATCTGAGGCGACGGCTTGTGGCTGCCCAGTACCAGCAGCTGACGCGACAGCGCCAGCGACTGAGCGCCACTGTGCGCGAGCTGCAGGCTGTCAGTCCACTGGCCGTGCTGGCCCGTGGCTACAGCATCCTGACCAATCCACGGGGTGAGGCGCTGACCCAGGCGAGCCAGACGCACCCAGGGGAGCACCTGCAGGCTCGCCTGCAGGAGGGGGTCCTGCATCTCGAGGTGATCGATACCGCCCCGGCCAGCGAGCGCTCCCCCACCGTCATCGATCCTGGCAGCTCCTGACAACGGGGACTGACAACGGCTTCTGGCGACGGAGCCCGACTCACTGCGGAAGCCGTCGCCGGCTGGCGCTCCTACGCCTGGCTAGCGCGCCTGATCGGCCATTCCCGGCTTGAACGATGCGGGTTCCAGCTCGTGACGGGACAGCAGCTTGTAGAAGTCGGTGCGGTTGCGGCCTGCGATGCGTGCCGCCTGTGTCACATTGCCTTCGGTGATCTTCAGCACCTTGACCAGATAGCTACGCTCAAAGCCTGCCCTCGCGTCGTTGAAGGTCGGCATGGCATTGTCTTCCGCCGCCAACGCCTGGGCCACCAAGGCTTCGGGAATCATTGGCGCACTGGACAGCGCCACGCACTGTTCCACCACGTTGACCAGCTGACGCACGTTGCCAGGCCAGGCGCAGGTTGCCAGCAGATTGAGCGCTTCCGGCGAGAAGCCCTTGACGAACGGCTTGTGGCGCGACGCCGCCTGGGCAACCAGGTGCTTCACCAGCAGCGGCACATCCTCGGCGCGATCCTTGAGCGCCGGCAGCTTCAGATTGACCACGTTCAGTCGATAGTAGAGGTCTTCACGAAACTCGCCTTCGTGCATGGCCTGGTCGAGATCGCGGTGGGTCGCTGACAGCACCCGCACATCCACCGGTACTGACGTGGTGGAGCCCACTGGCCGTACCTGACGCTCCTGCAGCACGCGCAGCAGCTTGACCTGTATCGCCAGGGGCATGTCCCCGATTTCGTCCAGGAACAGGGTGCCGCCATCTGCCGCCTGGAACAGGCCACCATGTTCGCTGATGGCGCCCGTAAAGGCGCCCTTGGCGTGGCCGAACAGCTCGCTTTCCAGCAGTTGTTCCGGCAAGGCACCGCAGTTGATCGCAATGAAAGGCTTGTCGGCCCGCGCGCTGGCCTTGTGAATCGCGTTGGCCAACAGCTCCTTGCCGGAGCCAGAAGGTCCGGTGACCAATACGCTGACGTCGGAGCCTGCCACCATCCTGGCCTGCTCGAGGATTCGCTCCATCTCGGGACTGCGGGTAATGATGGCCTCGCGCCAACTGTCATCACCTTCGACACCGCTGGCGGTGTTCGACAATGCATCGTCAATGGCACCGAACAGCTCTTCACGGTCCACCGGCTTGGTCAGGAAACTGAACACACCCTGGCGAGTGGCGCTGACCGCATCCGGAATCGACCCATGGGCGGTGAGGATGATCACCGGAAGACCCGGCATGCGCCGCTGAATTTCCTGAAACAGCGCCATGCCGTCCATTTCATCCATGCGCAAATCCGACAACACCAGATCCGGGCGCCCTTCCTCCAGTCGCTTGAGCGCCTCGCGACCGCTCTCGGCAGTGGTAACGCGATAGCCGCGGCTTTCCAGGCGCATGCCAAGAAGTTTCAGCAGGCTGACATCATCGTCAACCAGCAGTACATGGGCACTCGTCTTGGCACTCAGGGTTGCTGCGACTTGCTTCATATCGCCGTCTCCACAGGTTTCATTCCGTCTGTTGGCGCAGGTTGATGTTCTGTTCGATCGCGGTCAGCGCGTCCAGCTTGTCGGCCAGCGCCTGATTCTCCTCACGCAGTCGCGATAGCTCGCCATGGTGACGTCCGGCCCGCTGGCTGAGAGCACGGCGACCCTCCAGCTCGTTAAGCCAGTAGCGCATCAGCGGCTGCAATTCGCTGGGGGCCATGCTGAGGTCGGCCTTGTACAATTCGGAGGCCTGGTTCCACTGCGCCTCGCTGCCCCAGGCAAGCACCACGGCACGGCCAAGGCGTTGTTCCGGCGCGTGTCCCTCCAGCAGGGCCAGCATGGTATTGCGCCACTCGCGGTCTCCCCGCTGGGAGGCAAGCCCAAAGGCGACCCAGTCCGTCAGCATGCACTCTGACTCAGCGAAGCTGGGAATATCGGCATGGCATGCGCTCAGGTCGAGCGTTTCGACCTTGGGTGCGGTCACGCCACCAGGCTCGATAGGCAGGTACTCACAGCCGCTGAGCAGCGCCAACAGGGCGACAACAGCAGCGGGGCCGGCGGCGCGATATCGCGAGCGCCGGGGTGTCAGGGTCACACCCCTAGAGGTCATAGCGTCAGGTTCCTTGCGTGCTGGCCCGTCAATGCGGGCCTTGTATCGTTATAGGGGTCGCTACCGCGACCCTGTGGCGGCGCCACGGGCAGACTCAGGCGAAAGCACACCGGCCAGTCTGGATCGTCGACCAGTTCGAGCCGGCCATTTTGCAGCCGTGCGCAGTCTGCCGCCACCGACAGGCCAATCCCGGAGCCCTTGAGGGCGCCCTTGCGGCGAGCCCGGCCCTGATAGAAGGCCTCGAACAGATGCTCGCGATCCTGCTCTGCGATCGGATCGCCGGTATTGGCCACCTCAAGTTCCAGGCGGTCCTGGCGGGTCCGAGCACGAATAAGCAGCTTGCCGCCGTCTTCTCCATATGCCACCGCATTGGATACCAGGTTATCCAGCAGTCTGGCGGTGGCCTGGTGATCGGCGTTCCACTGCAGCGGACCGGAAAACACCTCGACCTGCATGTCCTTCGATTGCAGGCTGAGCCTGTGCTTGGCCAGCACCTCTCGCGCCACGGTCGCTATGTCGATGCGCTCGATGGAGGCACTGCGGTGATGCTGCAGCAAATTATAGTCCAGCAGCTGCTCGATCAGCCGTTGAAGCTCGGCGCCACTGGCGTCGATCAACTCCAGCACTTCTCGCTGACGTGGGCTGAGCTCACCTGCCACCCCATCAGACAGCAGGGCGGAGCCCTCTCGCACACTGGCCAGCGGCGTCTTCAACTCGTGGGACATATGCCGCAGGAACTGCTGCTTCTGCGCTTCGAGCTCTTCAAGGCGGTGGGTCAGCCAGTCCAGACGCTCACCCAGGGCGACCAGCTCCGCGGGACCCTGAACGCGACCAGCGAGACGATCCTGATGACCACTGCCGATGCCGAGAATACGCCGCTCCAACTGACGCACCGGGCGAATGATCAGCCGCGTGAACAGCAGCATCAACAGCAGGCTGGATGACACCAGCGCCCCCGTCTGCCACCACAGCCGCTGCTGCACCTGCTCGGCCCTTTCGCGTATGGCATCCAGGCGCTGATCGATGCGCAGGTTGGTGGCCTGGCGCATGCCTTCGACGTGTCGGGAAAAGGGGACAAAGGTGTCCAGCGAACCGATGAAGGCGTCCTGCTCCTTCTCGGGCAGGGTCGCCAGCTGATTCAACAGCCGTTCCAGTGCCAGGATGTCGGGATCCTCAGGCAGCAGCAGGCGCTGGCGCGCCAGCAACTGGCGGAATTCCGCCACCCTCTCGGCGTAGATGTCGAGCAGACTCTCTTCCTGAACCACGGCGTACTGGCGCGCCCCACGCTCCATCTCCACCGCCAGGGAGCCCAAGGTGCGGGCACGCCGTGTCTCCGACACCGCTTGACGAGCGCTGACTTCGGCCAGGCGCGACAATTCGGACAGCGCCTGACCTGCCTGGTACATCAGTACACCAAGCGGCAGCATCACCACCACAAAGGCCAGCAATACCAGTTGCAACAACGAACGGGGGCGCCAACGGCGCGTAGCGGCAGTGGTCATGACCAGAGTTCTGTGAAGGAAGGTGAATGAAGCGTCCATCAATCCATCCAGAAGGATACCAGAGTTAGGCCACTCGCCCCGCGTCAACCTCTCATTCGGCATCGCTTGCGAAAAAAAAGGGGCCGGCTGAGCCGGCCCGAATACGCAGGGAACTGAAGGGTCGAAAAACAGATCAATCGATGGCCTGGTCCGCCCATTGAACGGTTTTCCGTTGGCCCGAAGGCCCGAAGCCAGAACACCGCCGTCGTCACCAGGGACCTGACGGTGTTCAGCGGATGGTCTCCCATCCCGCCTCGTTCTGGCCCCGTCGCCGCAGCGCCGGAGCAACATACTCCCCCGAAGGGGTCGGCATCCTTGCCAGAGCATCCTTGCTCTTCACGATACCTGTCCATGCCAACAAGGCCGGTACCGTCTCATCGCAACCTTGTGTTTCACATAGCGTGTCGCACATCACGCGGAGCAGACGCAGAGATCGACATAGACGCACAGGGCAGTGATTCTGTGCCAACCTCGGAGAATTAGACGGCTATCCGGCTAGTCCTCCCCGCTCGTTAAATACATAGCGAAAGCTGTGCCAAAAAACATAAAAGCCATTAATATCAACAAGATAAAAAATAAGAAACGTCACCAAACTGTGCTGTAAGCTCAATCAGCGTCGATCGACATGTCGCCCACGACCAAAAACGTCTCTGTTTGCCGACGCAATTTCAGGATTTTTTCAGAAAACCTGGAAAAACAAAAAGATGCGGCGTCTCCTATTGGAGACGCCGCGTCTTTTCTGAGACTCCCTACCAACAACAGGGCTTGTCGCTAGGGCGGATAAACCGGGCTGACAAACAGCGCTTGTCGGTGCCGACGGTCAATCTCCCCGCGAATGCACGCACGGCGATCATCGTGACCGGTCAGCTACTCACCCGGAGCTTGCCTAGGCTATAACCCCTTGCAGAGAACCTTGGACTGCCGCGCATGATTGTAGGCATCGCGCCTGAGCGGTGGGAGCTCGTCCAGCGCCGATGGCACGAAACCATGCTCCAGAAACCAGTGGGCCGTATGCGTCGTCAGTGCGAACAGACGCTGAATCCCCTGCCGCCGAGCCAGACGCTCGATCTCCGCCAGCAGGCGCTCCCCCCTGGCCCCACTGCGATAGTCAGGATGCACCGCCACGCAGGCCAGCTCGGCGACGCTTGCGTCAGTGAAACGGTGCAGTGCGGCGCAACCGATCACCATGCCATCCCGCTCGATGACCAGGTAGTCATCAATTTCATGCTCCAGTCGCTCGCGGGAACGTGGCACCAGCATACCGCGCTTCTCGAGGGGCTCCAGCAGCTCGAGCAACCCACCGATATCATCGATCTCGGCCGCTCGGAGCTGCTCATAGCGATGCTCGGTGATCATGGTGCCGACACCATCACGGGTGAACAGCTCGGCCAGCAATGCATCCGCATCACGCCAGGACAGCAGGTGGGTGCGCGCCACCCCATGGGTGGCCGCCTCGCAGGCGGCCTCCAGATGTCGCGAGCGCTCTTCCGCCGGATCAGCCTCGGCCAACAGCGGGCGCGCCTGGGCAGGGGTGAGCTGGCGTAACAGCTGCCCGCCCTCATCGCACAGGCCGTCGGACTGCCCCAGCAGGATCAGCTTGTCGGCCTTGAGCGCCACAGCGACCTGCTGGGCGACTTCTGCCGCATCCAGGTCAAACACTTCGCCGGTGCTGGAGAAGCCAAGCGGTGGCAACAACACCAGCGACTGCTGGTCGAGCAAGGCCCGCACCGCACCAGAGCGCACCCGGCGCACCTCGCCGGAGCGTTGAAAGTCGACACCGTCACGCACGCCCAGCGGCTTGGCCATGACCAGATTGCCGGACACGGTCGTCAGCTCGATGCCATGCAGCGGCGTATTGGGTAGCCCCAGCGACAGCCGTGCTTCCAGCCACAGACGCTGCTCGGCGGCGACACGCTCCACCCGAGCCATGATGGTGTCGTCGGCCACCCAACGTGCCTGGTGGCGCACCGGAACGATGCCCTCACTGTCGAGCACGGCGTGCACCTGGTGACGAATGCCAAAGACCACCACCAGCTTGACCCCCAGGGTATGCAGCAGTGCCAGATCCTGAATCAGGGACTCGCCTCGGCCGGCCGCCATCGCCTCCCCTTCGACCAGCACCACAAAGGTTCGGCCTCGGTGGGCATTGATGTAGGGGGATGAGTGGCGAAACCAGTCAACGAAGGAGAAAGAGGTAGTCAAGGACCGAACCTGCTGCAGCGGACGAGGGGAATGATGGAGTCATCACTATATCAGAGCCTGCTGGCGCTCCACACCTGCGCGCCCAGGGTCGCAAACGACGACGGCGCCCGCAGGCGCCGTCGATATCCAGGGCAGACACTGAGATCAGTTGAAGATGCCCTTGAACATGAAGAAGAACATGATGGCAAGACCCGCACCCGCCGGCAGCGTGATCAGCCAAGACATCACGATGGTGCCGATGACGCGCAGGTTGAGCGCGGCCAGACCGCGTGCCAGTCCCACACCAAGCACCGCACCTACCAGCGTATGGGTGGTCGAGATCGGCAGACCGGTGCCCGATGCCAGCACCACCGTGGTGGCGGCGGCCAGGGTCGCGGCGAAGCCACGGCTCGGCGTCAGTTCGGTGATGCCGGTCCCCACGGTGGCGATGACCTTGTGGCCATAGGTCACCAGGCCGACGACGATACCCCCGCCGCCGAGCACCAGCACCCACCAGGGCACAGCCGACGCCCCTTGAATGCTGCCGTGCTCATGCACCACGCTGATGACCGCCGCCAGCGGGCCCACGGCGTTGGCCACGTCGTTGGAGCCATGGGCAAACGCCATGGCACAGGCGGTAAAGATCATCAGTACGCCGAAGACTCGCTCGACCCCTTCAAAGCCGAAGGCATCGGTCTTGCGCTGGCTGCGATCGATGCTGCGCTCACGCCAGACACCCAGACCCGCCAGCGCCACACCAAAGGCCAAGGCAATCAGCAGGCTCTCGAAGGGCGCCAGGTGCAGACCCACATGCTTGAGGCCCTTGGTCAAGGTCACCATGGCGACGATGAAGCCGACCAGGAACACGTACATGGGCACGTAGCGCTTGGCCGCGACGAACGGATCGTCGGCCTCGAAGACCAGGCGCTGGACCGATTTGAACAGCATGAAGCCAATGGAACCCGCCAGCAGCGGGGACACGATCCAGCTGGCGGCGATCTGGCCGACCTTGCTCCAACCGACGGCCTCGATACCAAGGCCGGCCAGGGCAAAACCGACAATCGCGCCGACGATGGAGTGGGTGGTGGACACCGGCCAGCCCTTCATCGAGGCGATCAACAGCCAGGTCCCTGCCGCCAGCAGCGAAGCCAGCATGCCGTAGACCAGGAGTTGTGGGTCGTTTTCGAGCAGCGCCGGATTGATGATGCCTTTGCGGATCGTTTCCGTGACCTGGCCACCGGCCAGCCAGGCGCCGAGGAATTCGAAGATGACGGCGATAATGATCGCCTGTTTGATGGTGACCGCCCGAGACCCTACCGAGGTCCCCATGGCGTTGGCGACGTCATTGGCGCCGACACCCCAGGCCATGAAGAAACCAAACACGCAGGCCAGTAGGATGAAGATGTCACCGTGCTGGGCAATGATCGACATGGGAGAAGATCCCTTGATTGCTGACTGAGGAAACTCTGAATGACGTCAGGCCGCGTTGGCGCGGCCTGTCGGGGCGACGGTCTTCAATTCGCCGTCATGATCTGGAGGCGACTGCCGACCCGCTCGGCGCGGTCCGACACTTCACCGATCCATTCGATGATCTGATAGAGGAACATCACGTCAACCGGCGGCAGGTCCTTCTCGAGGACAAACAGCTGGCGGCGAATGGCGATCTGCTGCTCGTCGGCACGTTGTTCCAGCGCGTGCAGGTCACGAATCAGCTTCTGCATCAGCTCGGTCACGTTCTTGCCGAAGCCGGACTCGAGCAGGTCCTTGAGCTCTTCCAGGGCCTGGCGTGCCTGGGCGACACAGTCCACCGATGTGGCGATGTACTCGCGCATCGGCGTCGCCAGGGAGTCAGGCACCTGCATCTGACGCCCGAGCATGATGCCGGTGATATCGCGGGTTTTGTTGGCGATCTTGTCCTGCACGCTGACCAGATCGAGCAGGTCAGAGCGAGATACCGGCAAGAACAGGGTATTGGGCAAGTTGAGACGCAGCTCGGTCTTGAGCGAGTCGGCCTCATGCTCGAGTCGAGTGATCACTTCGCGGTGCGCGGCGGCAGCATCCCAGTCACCCTGCAGCGTTGCCTCGAAGAACGGCAACAGCTCAGCAGAGCAGTCGTGGGCCTTTTCGATGTGGGCCAGCAGCGGTTGAAACGGGGAGCGGCCAAACATCGCCGAAAACGGATTTGATGTCACCATAGGGAGTCACAGACACTGGAGAAATGGCGGCGACAGTATAGTGACCCCAAACTGTCACGTCATGGAAAAGTTACCGTCATCACCGCGTAACCTTGACCCGGTCCACATTCCCTTTGGCACGCCAGGACACCACTATGAGCCATGAAATCGAACTGAAGCTCGCCCTCGGACAGCATGGCCCCGACGCGCTGCGCCGCCACCCTCGCCTGGCCGGCGCCGACAGCCAGCGCAAGACGCTGATCAATACCTACTTCGACACCCCTGAAGATGACCTGAAAAAGGCACGCGTCGCCCTCCGGCTCAGAAAGATCGGCGACCAGTGGCTGCAGACCTTGAAAACCAGTGGCCAGGGCAGCTCCGGCTTGTCCACCCGTGGCGAGTGGGAGTGGCAGGTAGACGGCGACCAGCTGGACCTCGACGGTCTGCGTGACTTGCCGCCCTTTCAGGCGCTGGCCGATGACGTCGATATCGATGTGCTGCTGTCGCGCCTGAGGCCTCGCTTCACCACCAACTTCCAGCGCCAGCTGTGGTGGGTAGACAGCGATGGCAGCCAGATCGAAGTCGCCCTCGACGAGGGCTCCATCGAGGTGGGCGAGGCCTGCTGCGTCATTCGTGAGCTGGAGCTCGAACTCAAGCAGGGTGAGGCGTCGCGCCTGCTCGAACTGGCCGAGGGCTTCGCTGAAAGCGTGCCGCTGCGGCCTTCGGACTCGAGCAAGGCTGCACGCGGCACCGCCCTCACCCAAGGCTGGCAACTGCCCCCTGGCAGAGGACCACAGGATCGCCTGCACCAGGTGGTCGTTGCTCTGGATGCCTACGCAGATACCCAGCAGCAGCGCTGGCGCGAGGCCGCCTGCGAGGCGCTTGGACACCTAGCCGAGGACAGCGACAGTGCCGACATCAGCCGCGACGCTCACTGCTTGCGCGACGCGTTGCAGCAGGCACCGCAGGAGCAGGATTGGCTCACCTCGGAGATGGGAGCACTATTGTTGCGGTTGGGTCGCCGGCTACCCCAGAGCGTCGAGATGGAGTAACGTCAGTGGCGAGGTAGCGCGCTGTCTACGGCGCGACCACCCCAGGCCTGTATCCCGATCGATCAGGCCCTGTGTCGATCCAACTCTGTGTCGATCAGACCCTGTATCGAGCAGCCCTTGTATCGAACAGACCCTGGCCGACACAGATCATGATCAGGCTTATGTCTCTTACCACTGTCTCTCAGCCCTATCTATCAGCCCTATCTCCCACTACAGCGAAAGGAAAGCGCCCGTGATCAATGGCCATAAGCCGGCTGCCGAAGGCCTCAAGACTCGCGTGTTTCAGATCATCTTCGAGTCCGACACGCGCCTTGCCAAAGGCTTCGATATTGCCCTGATCACGGCCATTCTCCTCAGCGTGCTGGTAGTGGTGCTTGAGAGTGTGGATGGACTGCGCGCCGAGCATGGAGAGCTGTTTCGCTCGCTGGAATGGACCTTCACGATTCTCTTCACTATCGAGCTTGGACTGCGGCTCTACTGCCTGGAGCGCCCACTCAACTACTTGAAGAGCTTCTACGGCGCCGTTGACCTGATCGCGATCCTGCCAAGTTGGCTGGCGCTCCTGATTCCCGGCGCACAGTCGCTGATCGTGATTCGTCTGCTCAGAAGCCTGCGTATCTTCCGAGTACTGCGACTGATGGAGTTCGTCGGCGAAGGCAGGTTGCTGATCGATGCCCTGAAACGCAGCGGCCATCAGATCTTTCTGTTTCTGTTCACCGTGTTCATGCTGGTCACGATCTTCGCCTCCCTGATGTACTTGATAGAGCCCAGGGAAGCGGGCTTCACCAGTATCCCCGTCGCCATCTACTGGGCGGTGGTCACGCTGACCACCGTCGGCTATGGCGATATCTCTCCGGTCACACCGCTGGGCCAGGCGATCAGTGTGGTGGTCATGCTGATCGGCTACTCGATCATCGCGGTGCCCACCGGCGTGTTCTCCGCCGAGGTCATCCGTTCGATCCGATCAGACCGCTACTCGGACGAGGCCTGCCCTGGCTGCGGCCATGACCGTCATGAGCAGCGGGCCAAGTACTGCCTGATCTGTGGCACCTGGCTGGACGAGGAAACGCCGGACCCCAACGCCCCAGAGCCAGAACCTGAATCAGAGGGCGACGCGGGCGATGAACAAACGCCCAGCCCTGCTGACGACAAATAGACAGCTCGCACTCACCATGCCTCGGGGCAGGCTTCCCCGGGGCAACTCCGGCTCGCCTACTCGGTGAACGGCGCAACATCCCCACGGCCTTCACGCACGATGACGGGCGGCATCTCGCGCAGGTCGATGACGCTGGTGGGCTCGAGCGTGCAGGCCCCGGCATCGATGATCAGGTCGAGATGCGCACCGAAGCGGTCACGAATCTCTTCCGGATCGGTCATAGGCAGCGTCTCGTCCACGGGAATCAGGGTCACGCTCATCAAGGGTTCGCCCAGCCGCTCCAACAGCGCTCTCGATATCTCGTGGTCCGGCACCCGCACGCCGATCGAGCGGCGCTTGGGATGCAGCAACAGCCGGGGCACTTCCGTGGTGGCGTTGAGGATAAAGGTGTAAGCACCAGGCGTATGAGCCTTGAGCAAGCGGAAGACGGCATTGTCCACCTTGGCATACGTACCGATCTCGGACAGGTCCGAACACACCAGGGTGAAATTGTGCTTGTCATCCAACGAGCGCAGCCACTTGATCTTCTCGATGGCCTTCTTGTCACCCAGATGACAGCCCAGGGCATAGCCCGAATCCGTCGGATAGGCCACCACGCCCCCCTTGTGGATGATCTCCACCGCGCGATCGATCAAGCGCTTCTGGGGGTTGTCCGGGTGTATCTGAAAATACTGAGTCATGTCGCCTCCCTGGCGATGCAATAGAGCGTATGTAATGACAGCAGCGCATCAGGCATCCCGGGCATCCGCTGTCTTTCAGGCCTTGCTGTGAGCCTAGACCGAATTGCTCCGGACGGCGTCCTCGCTCGCGCCGCTCAGGCGGTCCACCGAGACAGCTGCGGATGGGTCCATACCGGCCGCACGGCGGTGCGCGGGACCGCCGTCATGGTACCTGGCGCCAGATGCCCCCCAGGAAAATGAAAATCGCTGCCGAGGGATCCATACATGTCGCGTTCCATCAGCTGTCGCGCCAGATCCCGCGTGACGTCTGGATTCTGGGAACCGCTGACCAGTTCGGCTGCCTGTCCGCCAGCCGCACAGAACTCATCCAGCAGCAGACCACGCTTGCGCCGGGTCAGCTTGTAGCGCAAGGGATGAGCCAGCACCGCAACGCCGCCACTATCGAGGATCCATTCGACGATTTCCGACAGATACGGCCAATGCGATTTCACGTCACCTATCTTGCCGTTGCCCAGATACTTGCCAAACGCGGTCGGCAGATCGGCCACCAGTCCCTCGGCGACCATGACATGGGCAAAGTCCGGGCGATTGAGCGGACGATCACTGCCGGCCCAGGCACGCGCCTTGGCCAGCCCGTCGCTCAGCCCGATGCGCTCCAGCCGCTTGGCGATAGTGTCGGCGCGTTTTTCCCGCGCCAGCGCCTGCCCGGCCAGACCGCTTTCGAGCAGGGGACCGGCGCCACCAGGCAGCAAGCCCACCACATGGATATTGATCCCCCGCCACTGGCAGGAAAGCTCCGTGGCCGGCAGCAGTGACATGCCCAAGTCGCGGGCACGCTGGCCCGCCTCATCCACCCCAGCCAGGGTGTCATGATCGGTGAGAGCGACGTGGCTCAGCCCTTTCTGATGGCAAAGGTCCATCAGCGCAGTGGGTGCGAGAGCGCCATCCGAGGCCGTGGAATGCATGTGGAGGTCAACGGCGAGGGGCGCGCCTTCGAAGGTATCAACCAGCGCAGCGCGGCTGTCCAGCGCCGGCGTATCAGCAAGCGCAGGGGTATCAAAAAGGGAAGGCATGGGACAGGAAACTGGCTCCTCGACATGACGCCGGGCGGCGACTTTGACAGAATATGCCGTCCATGGTGCGCGTGGCGCCCGCCACGGTCAATGCTGACGCCCTGAACGCCAGCCTGTGCTGCCGCTCCGGTGACCGGTTCAACGGGCATTTACCTGTCCGCGCCGACGCCATCCGGTGATGCCAGTTAGCCTGCCCCAGCTGTCACGCTCGGGCCCTAATCGAGGAAGATGCGATGCTCTACGCTATCATCAGTGAAGATGTGGATAACAGCCTGGAACGGCGCCTGGCCGCGCGACCGGACCATCTGGCCCGCCTTGAAGCGCTGCGTGACGAAGGACGACTGGTGTTGGCTGGCCCGCACCCCGCCGTCGACAGCGACAACCCTGGAGATGCCGGATTCAGCGGCAGTCTGGTCGTGGCCGAATTTGCCGACCTGGCCACCGCCCAGGCCTGGGCGGACGCCGATCCCTACGTGATCGCGGGCGTCTACGCCAACGTCAGCGTCAAGCCTTTCAAGAAGGTCCTGCCCTGAACCAGGCACGCGCGACCCCGACACGTCGGTCGGGGCGCCATCACCCCTGAATCCAACGCAGCACCCTGTCAGCCAGCGAGCCAATGTGTCAGGCGTTCCGCTCCCCAGAACCTGGGGCCCCTCGCTGCGACGGCGCAGACGCCATTATCCACAGCAGCTTGTTCACAGAGACTGTGGAAAAGTCTGTTGAAACGCCGCGGACGCATTGCTGCAGCCCTGCTGTCACGCTTATGACAGCAAGATGATCATTTCTTGACCAGCTCTCATCCGCAGGAACCGATAGCCGTGACCCACGCTCCCGACGGCCTTCCCGCCCTGACCTCCGCAACGCCGGCCGAGCTTGAATGGCGTGAGGAAAGCAGCGGCCTGAGCCCGCACTCACGCGTCTTCGACGACGTCTACTTCTCCCGCCATGACGGTCGCGCTGAGACCGAGCACGTGTTCATTCACGCCAATCACCTGCCCCAGCGATTCCGGGAATGGACTCTGGAGCGGCCCTTCGTGATCGGCGAGACAGGCTTCGGTACGGGTTTGAATATGCTGTGTGCCTGGCAAGCCTTTGACCAGCATGCCCCCGCCGGTGCCCGCCTTCACCTGGTGTCCACTGAGCGCTACCCCATGTCCGCCGCTGACCTTGCCCAAGCGCTGGCGGGGTGGCCAGACCTGGCGGATCGCGCCGCCGCGCTCATCGAGGCCTGGCCTGAACCGGTCATCGGCGTTCACCGATTGACGCTGTCCCCGCGGGTGACTCTGGACCTGCACATCGGGGACAGTAGCGAGCGCCTGGCATTGCTGGATGGCCGAGTGGATGCCTGGTTTCTGGATGGCTTCGCCCCGGCCAAGAACCCTGACATGTGGCAACCCGCGCTGTTTGAGCAGATGGCGGCGCGCTCGCGCCCCGGCGCGACGTTTGCCACCTTCACCTGCGCGGGTATCGTCAAACGTGGCCTCAAGGCAGCGGGCTTTCAGTGGCGCAAGGTCCCAGGCCATGGACGTAAACGAGAGATGCTGGCCGGCGAGATCGACACGCCCCCAGCCGACAAGCGGCGTCAGGCCACCCCCTGGTATAGCCCACCGCCAGCTCTGCCCCATCGCCGGGTGGCCATCATCGGCGCCGGGATCGCCGGCTGTGCCACCGCCGAGGCGCTGGCTCGCCGTGGTATCGCGGTCACCTTGATCGACAGCACTGCGCCCGGGGCCGGGGCGTCGGGCAACGAACAGGGCGCCCTCTACGTCAAGCTGGCGGCCGACACCAACCACCAGAGCAGGGTCTACCTGGCTGGTCTGCTCTATAGCCAGCGCTGGCTGGCTCGGCTCGACGGCGAGGGTCAGCTGTGGTCACCCTGTGGCGTGCTGCAGCTGGCTCATGGGGACCGCGAGGCTCGTCGTCAGCGGCGCTTCCTCGAGCATCACCCGCTGCCGCACTCGGTGGTGCATTCGATCGATGCCGCGCAGGCATCACAACTGGCAGGAGTGCCTGTGACAGCGGGTGGGCTCTGTTATCCCGGAGCGGGCTGGGTCAAGCCACGCGCCCTGTGCGAGTTTCTGGTCGCGCGTCCTGGCGTGAACTTCGTGAAGGCCCAGATCCATGACCTGAAGGCCTCAGACCAGGGCTGGCGTCTGCTGGGCACCGCAGCGGATGGCAGTCAGGTGGCAGTTGACGCAGACCAGGTCGTCATCGCCACTGCCCACCAGGCGAACCAGTTCGAGTATACCCAGGGGCTGCCGCTGCAGCCGGTCAGAGGCCAGGTCAGTCGCTGGCGACTGCCCCCTGACGCGCCGGCGCCGCAGCGGGTCGTCTGCGCAGGCGGCTATGTGGCTCCGCCCCTGGAGGGCGTACTGACCTTTGGCGCCACCTTCGTCCCCGGCCGCAGCGATGCCGACACGCTGCCAGAGGATCATGCGGCCAATCTAAGAGAACTCGACCAGACCTTGCCTGGCTACACCGACCGGCTGCGTGCACAGGGAATCACGCTAAGTACCGTGTCTCTCGACGGCAGAGGTGGCGTACGTTGCGCCAGCCCTGACAAGAGCCCCTACGCAGGCCCGCTGCCCGACCAGCAGGCCTGGGTCGAGGACTATGCGGTACTGGAAAAGGACGCCACCCGAGTGCCTGATACACCAGGTCGTCACCATCGGGGGCTCTGGATCAGCGCCGCCCACGGCTCCCGTGGCCTGGCCAGCGCGCCACTGTGCGCTGAGGTGCTGGCATCACGCATCTGCGACGAACCGCTGCCACTAGAAGCGCCACTGGCCGACCATCTGCACCCCGGGCGCAGGGTGATCAGAGACATCATTCAAGGCAAGCGTCGCCACTGATACCCACCCTTGCTTCACTGGGGGATCGGCAGCGAAGGGGCGCTAGACGTGAGTCGAGCGTCCATTCGCTGTTTAGATATCGCCTTCTTCCTCGTCGTCAGCCAGATCCCTGCCAAAGGCACGCCACTGGGCCAGTGTCAGCACTTCGGTACTCTCGGTCTCCAGGTCGTGGGCGATGATCAACTCTGAGCGCTCCAGCTGGGCCTTGAGTTGCTTGACCCAGCCGTGCATGCCTTCCCCTGTGTCTGTGGTGTCGTAGCCCTGACGAGTCACAAAGCTCTCGAGCAGTGCATCGAGGGTCTCGCCAGGCAGCATCCGATACGGTACTTCCACGAATCGACTCATGCGTCCTCCTTATCGCTAGCTTCCCATTGCGCTAGACGCTCGAGAAACGTGGCTTCATCGATGACCGGGACACCGGCTTGTTCGGCCTTGGCCAGCTTGCTACCCGCACCGGGACCAGCCACCAGGCAATGGGTCTTCTTCGAGACGCTACCCGAGACCTTGGCACCGAGCGCCTGCAGGCGCGCCTTGCCCTCATCCCGCGTCATGGTTTCCAGGGTGCCGGTCAACACCCAGGTCTGGCCTTCTAGCGGTGTTGCCTGCTCGCTGACGCTGATCTCGTCCCAGCGGACTCCAGCCGCCAGCAACGCCTTGATGGTATCGACGTTGTGCTCCTGGTCGAAAAAGGTGGCCACATGCTTCGCCACCACCGGCCCTACGTCCTCGACAGCTTCCAGGGCCTCCCCATCGGCCTGCATCAGGGCCTCCAGGCTGCCAAAGTGACTAGCCAGGTTGGCCGCCGTGGCTTCACCCACTTCGCGGATTCCTAGCGCATAGATGAACCGACCCAGCGTTGTATCTTTCGAGCGCTCGAGCGCCTTGACCAGATTGGTCGCGGACTTCTCCGCCATGCGAGGCAGCCCGGCAAGCTCCGGTGTCGTCAGCGAGAACAGGTCCGCCGGCGTCTTGACCATGTCACGATCCACCAGCGCCTCGATCAGCTTCACCCCAAGTCCATCGATATCCAGCGCGCGACGTGAGGCGAAGTGCTTGAGCGCTTCCTTGCGCTGGGCAGCGCAGTAAAGCCCGCCGGAGCAGCGAGCCACCGCCTCGCCCTCGATACGCTCGATCTCGGACTCACAGACCGGGCAATGCTGGGGAAAGGCGATGTCTTGGCCGTCGCCGTCGGCGGCAGCCTCGACCACCCGAACCACCTGAGGAATAACGTCACCTGCGCGCCGAATGGCGACACGATCACCGATGCGCACACCCAGGCGGGCGATCTCGTCCGCGTTGTGCAGGGTCGCATTGGACACCGTGACGCCTGCCACGCTGACAGGCTCCAGTCGCGCCACCGGAGTGATGGCGCCGGTTCGGCCGACCTGGAACTCGACATCCTTCAAGGTGGTGGTCTGCTCCTGGGCGGGAAACTTGAAGGCAATCGCCCAGCGTGGCGCGCGCGAGACGAACCCCAGCTCCCGCTGCAGGCGCAACTCATCCACCTTGATCACCACGCCATCGATGTCCACATCCAGGGAATCGCGGCGCTCGCCAAGGCGCCGGCAGTAGTCGATCACCCCCTCGGCGCCGGTGACCACCTCGAGGTCACGGCTGACCGGAAGCCCCACCGCTGCCAGAGAGTGCATCAGCTCACTGTGGGTCCTGGCGCCCTGATCCGGCTCCAGCCTGGCGACCTGATAAGCGCTGAATTCCAGGGGACGCTTGGCCGTCACTCTGGGATCGAGCTGACGCAGACTGCCGGCGGCGGCGTTGCGGGGATTGGCGAAGACCTTGCCATCCTGCTCCCGCGCCCTTTCGTTCATGGCTTCGAACTCCCGGTGGCGCATGACCACCTCGCCGCGCACCTCCATCAGGCTAGGCGCCTGGTCACCGCGCAAGCGCAGCGGAATCGACTTGAGGGTCTTGAGGTTGGACAGAATTCCCTCGCCGGTACGGCCATCTCCGCGGGTGGCACCGCTGACCAGCACACCCTGCTCGTACACCAGCGACACGGCGGCGCCATCCAGCTTCGGCTCGCAGACAAACGACAGCGCCTCAGGCGAGAGCTCCAGCCGTTCGGCCACGCGGTTCACGAAGGCGCGAAGCTCCTCATCGTCAAAGGCGTTGTCGAGGGACAGCATCGGCAGCGCATGGGTGACTTCAGGAAAACCATCGGCAGGCTTGGCGCCGACCCGCTGGGTCGGGGACTGCGGGCTGGCGAGGTCGGGGTGCGCCTGCTCGAGCTCGCTCAATCGACGCAATTTGCGGTCATACTCGATGTCCGGCAGACGCGGATCATCCAGCACGTAGTAGCGATAGTTGGCGTCATCGAGTTCGGTGCGCAGTTGCGCCACCTCGTCGCGAATCGAAGCGTCGGTGGTCATGTCAGCCCTTTGGCGAATAGCAAACGTCTTGGTCTGGCACCATTTTACCCCATGCCCCTCGGGAAAAAACCGCTGCGGGACCGCTCTCGCCAGACGACGCAAATGCAAGCGGCCCCGTGTTTTCACGGGGCCGCTTTCTCTTTACTGCTGACTTGACCGGCTGTCTGGTATCGCTGTCACGGTGGCAGTCTTCGCCATGCATCACGCCGTAGCCGTCGGTCGATGGAGAACGAGCGTCGCCGCTCCTCTCAGTTGACCTGGTAGCGATGCAGACGATGCCTGCGCTCGAACTCCTGCACGCGCTGACGAGCGAACTCCACGGTTTGAGCGGTCATTACACTGCGGTTTTCATCCTTCAGCTCGCCCCCCATGTGGCGCACGATCACCATGGCGGTCTCGACCATGGCCTCAAAGGCAGCCGAGCTGTCCTTGGCGCTGGGTAGCGGCATCAACAGGGTGATGCCCGGGGTCGTGAAGTCGTCCATCGCCTCGATCGGGAAGGTGCCCGGCTTGAGCACGTTCACCATGGAGAACTGCAGGGCGCTGCCCTCGTCCTCGGTCTCGAACCGGTGGAAGATCCCCATCTCACGACTGTAGCGCAGGCCGCAGGCCATCATCAGCTCTAGCAGCGTTGTGCCGGGGAAGCCGTTCTCATCACGGGACATGACGCTGATGACGATGATTTCCTCGGCGTTGCTGAGACTGTCGCGGGCGTGCTCGGCATTGACATCATGACGAAGCGCCTTTTCCAGCACAGGATGCGGGCGTACCTTGCCGCCGTGCCCGCTATCGAAACCTTCGTCGTAAGCGGCATACCCACTACCATCCTCAACGTCAAACTCGGGCTCGGGAACGTCTGCTTCCCAGCGCGGCTCGGCCGCTGGTGCCTGGTGGGAGGCCTGAAGCGTCTGCTCGTGCTCGGCTGTTGCCCGCTGGCGCTCGGCTGTTATCCGCTCGCGCTCGGACCGCTTCAGCGCAGCTTCCCGCTCTGCGGCCAGGTGCTGTCGCTCTGCCTGCTCGCGTTCCCGCTTGGCAGCGTTTTCGGCATCCTGCTCGGCCTTGCGCTTGGCAGCTTCTGCTTTCTGCTCAGCCTTGAGGCGGGCCTTTTCCGCTTTCTGCTGTTCACGCCGTTCGCGGCGCTCGCTGACGCTCTTCTGCAACGAGGCGCCAAAGCGCTGCATGGAGCTTCCCATACGGCGTGAGCGATCCTTGAGCGAGTCACCCATGCCCTCGAAGTCGACCAGGCGATACTGATCTTCGTCGAAGTCTTCATGATCTTCAGGATCGGCAGCCAGGTGCATGGCGTTCGGGTCGCGTCTTGCGGTGCGCTCTTCCGCACTCTTGACGCCAGCTTCGCCAGTGGTGTCGGTATCGTCAGCGGTGGCAGACAGCACCGGCTCGCGACGATCCCCAGCATCGGCCGGACCAGCCGCTTCTGCGTCCACGTGCGCCGCCGGTGTCTCGGCAACGCTCGGGGTGTTGGCGGATGGAGCCTCTGACGCTTCTGGGGCCTCACTCGGGATGGCGGGCGCAGGGGCTGTTCTATCCACCCCAGCCGCGGGCGCTGTCCTTTCAACCTCAGCCGCGGGCGCTGACCTTTCAACCTCAGCCGCAGGCGCTGACCTTTCAACCTCAGCCGCGGGCGCTTTCCTTTCAACCTCGGCGTCAACCCCGGCCGCAGGCGCTGTCGTTTCAACACCAGCCGCGGGCGCTGACCTTTTAACCTCAGCGTCAACCCCGGCCGCAGGCGTTTTTTCTTCAACCCCAGCCGCAGGCGCTTTAGCAGTCGTCACCCCAGCCCTACCACGGTGGGCCTGACTGGAGCGGAATTCGGACAATACCCGAGAAGGTCCAGGATGCTCCTGGCGCTCAAGCTTGGGTTTGGGCTGCACACTGGAGAAATCGGCGGGCTTGATCACCCGAGCCCCTCCGTTGGGCAGCTCCCAATTGATTTCTTCCTCGCGCGCTCTCTCTTCGGGGTCATCCAGATCAGAGCCCCCGTCTACTGTGTCACGTCTGGCGGACACATTGACGCCAGGATGGCCCGCAACGGCGGCCTCCTGTGTCTGGCTTCGATCCAAGCCAGCGTCATCGAGAACGTCTCCCTGCACCTCATCCAGGCGGGGAGTGCGACGTTGGCGCTGCAGGCGACGCGCCCCATCGATAACGATGAGGGTCACCAGTGCCAGCCCCAGAATGATCAGCCACTCTCTTAGTTCCATGGGTCGTCATGCCTTTGCTAAGGCGCCATGCCTGATGGTTGTCCGTCAACAGCATAGCGTGATTGCGAAAAAAAGGGCCACTTTTTTGTTTGTCAAGCGTCGGATTTTTTCCGCTCTTCTCGACAATGCCCTTCGCATTCGCCCTTCCAACTCCCTTTGCTTACCTTGCCATGCAGCATCATGGTCTTATTGGGACACCCTATTATAACCGCCTTTAAAGTGCATCATGCTTCTGCCAAAGCCGCAGCTTCGTCAACGCCAACAGACACCAGACGAGAGACACCGGGCTCCTGCATGGTGACACCCATCAATCGTTCCCCGGCTTCCATGGCGATCTTGTTATGGGTGATATAGATAAACTGCACGCTGTCGGACATCTCCTTCACCAACTTGGCATAGCGGCCAACATTGGCATCGTCCAGAGGTGCATCCACTTCATCCAGCATGCAGAACGGTGCCGGATTCAATTGGAAGATCGCAAATACCATCGACAGCGCGGTGAGGGCTTTTTCTCCCCCTGACAGCAAATGAATGGTGCTGTTCTTCTTGCCCGGTGGTCGTGCCATGATCGCCACGCCGGTCTCCAGCAAATCCTCGCCTGTCAGGGTCAACCATGCGGCTCCGCCCCCAAAGACTCGAGGAAAAAGAGACTGCAGCCCGGCGTTGACCCGCTCGAAGGTATCGCGGAAACGGGCACGGGTCTCCTGGTCAATGCGCCGAATCGCCTTGTCCAGTGTCTCCAACGCTTCATTCAGCTCGGCCTGCTGCGCCTCCAGATAGTCGCGCCGCTCGGCCTGCTGCTCGTACTCCTCGATGGCCGCCAGGTTGATGGCACCCAGCCGCCGGATCTTCTCACCCAGCTCTTCCAACCGGGTCTGCCAGGCCGATTCGGTGGCATTCGGGTCGAGCTGCTCGGTCAATGCCGCCGCATCGTGTCCCAGCTCCTTGAGCTGTTCGTCCTGGGTCTCGGCCTTCAGCGCCAGCGCCTGCACCTGCATGCGCGCTTCCTGCAGCCGCTCACGCACCCCGTCCAGGTTACGTTCATGAGACTGTCGCGCCTGCTCGTCATCCCTCAGGCGCTCGACCAGCGCGGCCGCTCTGGCCCGGGACTCGTTGAGCTGACGCTCCTCCTGCTCACGCCGATGCAGCAACTCATCCAGTTGCTCACGACGCTCTTCATCAGGCTCATGCAGGCCTTCGCGGGCCTCTTCAAGCTCTGCCACACGCTCTTCCAGGCGTGCACGGGTATCCCCCGCACGGCCCTGCTGCTCGGCCAGGCCGGCTCTTTCGGTGGTCAGCCGCTGGTGCTCCAGCGTCAGTTGCTGAGCCCGTTCGGCCAGCGGGCGTTGGCGAGCACGCAACGTGGCGAGACGCTCGCGGGCCTCGCTGCGGGAGCGCTCGAGGCGCTCGCGTACGCTGGCGCCGTCTTCGAGGCGGGCCATCGCCGTTTGCCACTGCTCGCGCATTTCCTCAATGGCGAGCCGCGCCTCTTCATCTGCCTCACTGAGTCCTTCCAGCTCTTCGTGGATCTCCGCACCCCGACGTGAAAGGTGCTCCAGCCGGCTGGCCAGGCCGCTGTCCTGAACCGCCAGCTGCTGCCGCTGCTGGTCGAGCTCGCGCTCGGCAAGACGCAGCTGCTCAAGCTCGTGCTCGGCCTGGTCCATGGCCTGCTGGGCGCCTTCCCGTGCCTCGTCCAGCGCCTCCAACCGCTGCGCTTCCTGCGCCAACGACTCGCTGGCCTCACTCAGCCGTGCGCGACTGACCAGCAACGCGTCAGGACCTTCCCCGTGACCGCGCTGGCGCGCCCAGTCAGGTCCTAGCCACAGACCGTCAGCCGACATCAGGCTGTCGCCGGGATCAAGCTGGGACCGAGCCTGCCAAGCGGCGTCGCGGGACTCGACGCAGCGAATTCGCGACAGCCAGCTGGCCGCGGCACCGGCTCCGGACACCTTGGCTGCCAGGCTATCGCCCGGGGGCGACCCTGGGGAGGCAGACGACAGCAAGGCGAGTTCCGCGTCCAGGGGCTCGCCCAGGGCATTGCGCAGGCTGCTGTCGGGCGCTAATCGAGCCTTGAGCCAGGGCGCCAGCACCCATGACACCACCTCTTCCCAGCCGGGCTCGACCACCAACTGCTCGCCCAGGCGCGGGGCCTGGTCAAGCTGATGGGCGGCGAGATGGCGGTCGAGCCCTTCGTCGTGGTCGGCCAGGGCGGCCTCGATCAATGCCTCCAGCGAGGCGATTTCGCCGGTCAGGGCGCTGTGGCGTGAGCGAGCCTGCTCCCGGGAGGCATCATGCTCGGCGATCTGGCGGCGGCTGACGTCACGCTGCTCTCTGGCACTCTCTCGACGTTGCTCGAGCTCCTGGGCGCGGGCGTCATGCTCGGACAGCTGCGCACGCACTTCGTCGCGCTGAGCACTCAGTTCGGACAGGTCGGGCAACTCACCCAGCTGCTGACGCCGCTTGGTCTGATCGCCAGCGATTCGCTCCAGCCGCGCCTCCAGTTCGCGCAGCCGATCCTGGGTACGCTCGGCCTCATGACTATCCCCACGCCAGCGTTCGTTGAACGCTTCCCACTCGGCATCGGCGTCTTCTACCGCGGGCTCGGCTTCCTCCAGCGCTGCCTCGAGCTCGGCCAGTTGTTCGGCCAACTCTTCCTGCTCGGGTCCCAGTGTCTCTAGCCGGTCATCCAGGGCCGCCAGACGTTCGCTGTCGGTCTCCCCCAGGCGATCCAGCTCACCTAGCTCGCGCCTGGCACTCTCAAGATCTCGGGCGAGCTGTTGATCCCGGGTGCGGGTATGCTCGAGCTCCTGTTCCAATCTAGCGATGGCGGTGGTGGTCTCGTAGAACCTCGCCTGACGCTGGTCCAGCTCAGAGGCCAGGCCGTCGTGCTCGGCACGCGCCTCTTCCAGGCGCGTCTCGCACTGGCGCATGCCCAGCACCTCGCGCTCGACGGCGGTTTCCAGCTCGCGTACTCGACTGTCCTGCTCGGTCTGGGCGGCTCGCAGGGCACGCCCCCGCAACAGCGCCAGCTCCCCCTTGACCCGATGCTCTTCCTGCTTGAGCGACTGATACCGTTTGGCGGCTTCTGCCTGTCGCTTGAGTCGCTCGAGCTGCTTGTCGAGCTCTTCCCGAATATCGTCCAGACGATCCAGGTTTTCCTGGGTCCGACGCATGCGATTTTCCGTCTCGCGTCGTCGTTCCTTGTACTTGGAGATGCCGGCCGCCTCTTCGAGGGTAGAACGCAGCTCCTCGGGGCGAGCTTCGATCAGCCGCGAGATCATTCCCTGGCCGATGATGGCGTAGGATCTGGGACCAAGGCCGGTCCCCAGGAACAGATCGGCGATATCGCGGCGACGGCACTTCTGGCCGTTGAAGAAGTAACTGGACTGGGCGTCACGCGTGACCTGACGCTTGACCGATATTTCGGCGTACTGGGCGTAGACGCCCCCCATGGTCCCGTCACGGTTATCGAACGTCAGTTCGATAGATGCCATGCCCACGGGTTTGCGCCCGGTGGAGCCATTGAAGATGACGTCGGTCATCGACTCGCCGCGCAGGGTCTTGGCCGAGGATTCCCCCATGACCCAGCGCACGGCATCGATGATGTTCGACTTGCCGCAGCCATTGGGACCGACAATCGCGGTCATGTTGCTGTCGAAGGGCACCGTGACCGGGTCGACAAAAGACTTGAAGCCGGCCAGCCGGATCGACGTCAGACGCATGGGTTATTCAATCACTTGATCGATGACAAGCGTGACAGGATCCTGATCCGAGGCCCCCACTGCAACCCCTTCACGCTGTCCCATCAGGTCACCGGGCTGCGGCTGCGCCTGACCGCTGGGTGAGACCCGTGCCAACAGGCGTACCTGTTCGACATCCTCCAGGCTGGCCATCGGCGACATGGCATCACCGGCATCCAGGGTAATGCTCGCTGGCAGCTCGGCCAGGGTCAGCCGCTGGATCGCCAGAGGAGGAAGCTTGCCGTCGCTGTCACGGGCCACCACGAACACGGTGGTGGATGGGGGCAGCCGGTCGCTCTTCAGCGCCTGTGCCAGCGACAGATGAATGCGAATGGCGTGCTGACCCGCCGGAGCGAGACGTTGCTCCGCCTGGGCCACGCCCTGCCGCATGGCTTCCTGCAGGGGGGAGCCGTCTGCGGCGGAAAGTCCTCTGCGCCAGTACCCCAGGGCCGCCTGATAATCATCCTGCTGAAAGGCCTCGACTCCCAGGAACCACATGGCGGAGGGCAGGTTCGGCGCCTCACGACTGGCCTCTCGTGAAAGCGCCAGGATACGCTCGTTCAACCGCCCTTCGTTGGTGAAGTACTCCATCTTGGCCAGCTCACCAAGCCACCAGGGGGAGCGCCCTTCCAGCGCCAGCACCCGCTCGATGGCCTGACCGGCCTCGCGGTAGGCGCCGCTATCTCGGTAGAGGGGATAGAGGGTTTGCCACACGCGGGGATTGTCGGGCTGGCGCTCGGCCTGGGCCTCGAGGCGCTCCAGCATCAGCGCCAGGCTGGCCGCGGGGTCGTTACGCACCTCTTCGATGGTGTGATAAAGCACCAGATCGCCTTCGGCACCTTCGCGCTGGTACCACGCCACACTGGTCACGATGACCAGTAGCAGCACCACGGGAATCGCCAGCTTGCCCGATCCCGCTGACTTGAGCGGAGCCCGCTTTAGCCGTTCGGTATCGTCGAGCAGCGCTCGCTTCAGTTCGCTGACATCCTCATCGAAACGGGTAGCGTCAATGTCGCCGCGAGACCTGGCGGCTTCAAGCGAGGCCAGGCGGCGGCGATACACCGCCACGTTCTGGGCAGCCGCATCGTCGTTGGCTTCCAGCTCGCGCTGACGTTGCTCCAGAGACGCCGCTCGCCGCAGAGGCAGGATCAGCAGCCAGGCAGCCGGTAACAGTAACAGGGCAAAGGCGAGCCACAGCAGCGTCATGAGCGTCTCTCTCGATCAATCAGTTCGTCCAGACGGGCCTGCTCTTCGGCAGACAGCTGCCGGACACTCACCCGACGGCGAGAGCGAATGATGGCCCACAGCGCCAGCCCGCCGACCACCACCAACGCCCCAGGCAGTCCCCACAGCAGCAGGGTGCGACCTTCCAGCCGGGGGTTGTAGAGCACGTAGTCGCCAAACCGCTGGACCATGAAGTCGATAATTTCCTTGTCAGACCTGCCGTCATTCAGCTGTTCATAGACCTTGTCACGCATGTCCGCGGCAATCGGCGAGTTGGAGTCACCAATGGCCTGGTTCTCGCACTTGGGGCAGCGCAAGGTCGCCGTCAGCGACTGATAGCGCTGCTCCGTCACCGCACTCTCAAAGCGACGCACTTCAATCGCTTCTGCCATGACCTGCAGGGCCAGTAGCCAGCCCGTCAACAGCAGCACGCTGGCCAGCCAAGGGTGCCCTTGCGAAGGTGCCTTCAGCGCCATTTCTCCACCTCCGGCATAATGATGCTCTCCACGTCATCAGCGGTGATGTAACCGGTGTGGTGGTAACGAATGATACCGTCTGCGTCCACCAGAAACGTCTCAGGAGCCCCGTAAACGCCGAGATCAAAGCCCAGGCTGCCCAGCGGATCAAACACGTTGAAGGCAAAAGGGTTACCGAACTGGGTCAGGAACGCCTGGCCCTGCGCACGCTTTTCCGCATCGCTGGCAGCGGTCTCCTTGTAGTCGACACCGATCAAGCGCACGCCTCGGTCCGCCAGGTCCAGAAGCTGCGGCATTTCCTGGCGACAGGTGGGACACCAGCTGCCCCAGACGTTGACCAAGGTCACCTCTCCCTTGATATCCCCTTCATCCACGCGTTGCTGGGGATTATCCAGCGTGGTCAGCTCGAAGGCGGGAAACTCGCGCGCCATCAGCGCCGACTCTCTGTCGAAGGGGTTGATCGACAGCCCCTGATACAGGAAGGCTCCCAACACCAGAAACAGCACCAGTGGCACCAATAGTAGTAGCCGTCGTTTCATGCCCGCACATCCTTGGAGGTGACCTGACTGGCGCTGACCACGCCGGAGCTGGCCGTACTGCTCGACTCGCGCTCAGGTGCACGGGTGCTGAGCTGGCGTCGATAGCGACGGTCCGCCACGGCCATCATGCCGCCTGCCGCCATCAGCAACGCCCCCAGCCACAGCCAGCGAACAAAGGGTTTGATCTGCACCCGCAGCGCCCAGCTGCCATCGTCGAGCTCTTCGCCCATGGCCACATACAGGTCATGGAACAGTCCCGGACGCAGCGCGACCTGGGTCATCGGCATCCCCCTGGCAATATAGAGGCGCTTTTCTGGATGCATCTCGAAGCTCCGCGTGGCGCCTTGGCGGGTCACTTCGATGGTCGCAGCATCGGAGACGAAGTTGGGCCCCCTGCGCTCATCCAGAGCGGTCATGTGGAAACGGATGCCAGCGACATCGACGCTATCGCCGACATTCATCCGCACATTGCGCTCCACCGAATAGTTGGAGACCAGAGCGACACCGACAATCGTGACCGCGAGGCCTAGGTGGCCCAGCACCATACCCCAGTAAGCTGGCGTCAGGCGCATCACTGCCTGGCGTCGGGAAGCGCCGCGGGAGGTCTTGTCCCACAGGTCCCGTGCCAGCGACAGCACCAGCCACAGGGCCGCCACCAGGCCAATGGACGCCTTGAGATTCCATGCCCCGGTATAGGCGAGCGGTGCCAGCACACCAATGACCAGCGCCGCAGCTCCCGCCAGCCACAGCCGCGACAGCAGCTCGCGACCACTCATGCGCTTCCAGCGGGCGCTGGGCCCCAGCCCCATGAACACGCATAGCAATACCGTCAACGGCACGAACAAGGCATTGAAGTAAGGCGGCCCCACGCTGATCTTGCCGAGGTTCAGCGCATCCAGCAGCAGCGGATAGACCGTGCCGAGCAGCACCGTCACCGTCATCACCACCAGCAGGATATTGTTGACCAGCAACAGCGCATCCCGAGACAGCCAATTGAATCCGCCTGGCTGGCTGACCCGCGGCGCACGCAGGGCAAAGATCAGCAACGACAGGCCGACGGTGATACCCAGCAGGACCAGGATGAACAGTCCCCGCGACGGATCATTGGCAAAGGCATGGACCGAGGTCAGAACGCCGGAGCGGACCAGAAAGGTCCCCATCAACGATAGCGAGAAGGTGGTGATCGCCAGCAATACCGTCCAGCTCTTGAAGGTCCCGCGCTTTTCGGTCACCGCCAGCGAATGGATCAACGCAGTGCCGGCCAGCCACGGCAGCAGGGAAGCATTTTCCACCGGGTCCCAGAACCACCAGCCGCCCCAGCCCAATTCGTAGTACGCCCACCAGCTGCCGAGGGCGATGCCGACCGTGAGGAAAGCCCAGGCGATGTTGGTCCAGGGTCTCACCCAACGGGTCCAGGCGCTGTCGAGACGCCCCCCCAGCAGGGCCGCAATGGCAAAGGCAAAGACCACGCTGAAACCGACATAGCCCATGTACAGCATCGGCGGATGAATGATCAGGCCGACGTCCTGCAGCAACGGATTGAGGTCTGCACCGTCCGCCGGAATATTGGGCAGCGAGCGCTCGAATGGGTTGGACGTGATCAGCACGAAGGCCAGAAAGCCGACGCTGACCAGTCCCATCACTCCCAGCACCCGCGCCACCATGTCAGGCGGCAGGCGACCCGAGAAGCAACCGACCGCGAAGGTCCAGATTCCCAGGATAAGGCTCCACAGCAGGACCGAGCCCTCGTGGTTGCCCCACACCGCGCTGAACTTGTAATACCAGGGCAGCAACGAATTGGCGTTGTTGGCCACGTTGACCACGCTGAAGTCATCCAGCAGGTAGCTGGCTGTCAGGCAGCCGTAGGCGATCAGCAGAAAGGCCAGCTGGCCGGCCGCCATGGGCCTGGCATACGCCATCCACAAGGGACGTCGCGTGGCAGCCCCCGCCAGAGGCAGCACCGCTTGCACCACTGCCATCAACAGCGCGATAACCAGCGCATAGTGTCCGATCTCGGGGATCATCTTGATCAGCATGACATCACCTTGGTCTGCCCGGTCTGTGCGTCACTGGGGGGAACCCGGCGCGGCTTGCTTGTAGTCGGCGGGGGAATAGCCGGCCTTTTCAAGCGCCTCGGCAACCTCGGGCGGCATGTAGTTCTCGTCGTGCTTCGCCAGTACCTTGTCGGCAGCGATGATGCCATCATCAGTCAATTTACCGACCACCACGACCCCCTGCCCTTCGCGAAACAGGTCCGGCAGAATGCCGCTGTAGCGCACTTCAACGTCGTCGACATAGTCAGTGACCACGAAGCTGACGTCCAGGCTGTCGCTATCACGCCGCACGCTGCCTTCCTTGACCATGCCTCCGGCCCGCAGCTGGCGGTCGACGGGAGCTTCTCCCGCGGCAATCTGCACTGGACTGAAGAAGAGATTGATATTGGAGCGCAGCGCATACAGCGTCAGCCCCACCGCCACCGCACACAGCGCCACCAGCCCGAGCACCAGCAACATCCGATTTCGACGCTTAGCCCTCATGGCGACCCTCCGTGGACTTCAGCGCCGCGGCGCCTTCTCGCCTGAGTCGACGACGCAGGGTGCGCCGAACGTCACGACTTTCACCACATACCAGCAACACGCTAAGCAGCAGCACCCCCAGAGTGGCACCCCAGGCCGTCCAGACGTAGGGGCCATGGGAGCCCATCTGCCACAACTCAGCCAATGATTCGAATGCCATCACGCATCCTCCTTGAACAGCTCCTTGACCCAGCGCTTGCTGCCTTCGCGGCGTAGAATTTCAGTGCGCGTGCGGGTCAGGGTGAAAGCGGCAAAAAAGGCATAGAAACCCAGCACCATGATCAACAGCGGTAGCCACATCTCGGTAGGCATGGCCGGCCGTTCGGTGAGGGTGAAGCTGGCCGGCTGATGCAGCGTGTTCCACCACTCCACCGAGTACTTGATGATCGGAATATTGATCACCCCGACCATGGCCAGCACCGAGGCCGCCTTCGAGCCACTTAGTGGACGCGGAAAGGCGCGCCGGATCAACATCACGCCCACGTACAGGAACAGCAGAATCAGCATTGAGGTCAGGCGCGCGTCCCACTGCCACCAGGTGCCCCAGGTCGGCTTGCCCCAGACGGAGCCTGACAGCAGCGCAATCGCGGTCATGGCGGCGCCCAGGGGCGCCATCATCGCCGCGGCCATGTCGGCGATCTTGACCTTCCAGACCATGAACACGAAGCCCGACGCGGCCAAGGCGATAAAGATCGACTGGGCCAGAAACGCAGCCGGCACGTGGACGTAGATGATGCGAAAGCTGTTGCCCTGCTGGTAGTCGGATGGCGCAAACGCCAGTCCCCAGACGCTACCCACCACAATCAACGCCAGCGCCAGGCCCCAGCACCATGGTGCTAGCCTGGCCGCGATGCCGTAGAACCAGCGCGGCGACCCCAGTTTGTGAAAGAAGGCCCACATGAGCGTTGTACCTCGATCAAGCGTGAAATCGTGTCGCCGACATCAGCGCATCAGCCATGCACGCTGATGCGCAGTGACGCGGCAATCGCCAACGGTGCACTGGCCAGTGCCAGCGCCAGCATGGCGCCGATCACCGCCAGGTGAGGCAGCCACTCGCCCCCCGACAGCGCCGCCCCCATGGCTCCTGTACCGAAGATCAGGACCGGCATGAACAATGGCAGCACCAACAGCGACAACAGCATGCCTCCGCGGGCCAACCCTACCGTCAATCCAGCGCCAATGGCCCCGATCAGGCTGATGCAGCCGCTGCCCACGGCCAGGGTGACACTCAAGGCCAGGTAGCTGCCCTGGGGCAAGGCCAGCAGCACTCCCAGCAACGGGGCCATCAGTGCCAGCGGCAGACCTGTGGTCAGCCAGTGCACCAGCACCTTCGCCACCACCAACAGTGACAGCGGGTGGGGAGCCAGCAACAGCTGCTCCAGCGTGCCGTCTTCATAATCCGCGCGGAACAATCCATCCAGCGACAGCAGCGCGGACAGCAAAGCCGCCACCCACAGCACGCCGGGGGCTATCCAGGCCAGACGCTCCGGTTCCGGCGAAATTCCCAGGGGAAACAAGGTGATGACCATGGCGAAGAACACCAGCGGGGTCAGCGCGTCAGCGGGACGCCTGGCCACGCCGACGAGATCTCGCTGAAAGGTCGCCCATAGCGCCATTCCCAGCCCCGCGCCGGCCTCCTTGACCGCCACCACCGCGGGCTCGACGTCAGTGGAACAAGCGCTCATGCCACCTCCCGGGCTGGGCCTGACAGGGACAGCCTGCGCAGACCAGGCACATTGGCCAGGGCATGATGGGTGGTGACCAGTACGGCACCGCCCCGGCCGGCGTGCTCGACCAGACGCTGCTCCAGCGCCGACACGCCATCGACGTCAATGGCCGTGAAAGGCTCATCCAGGATCCACAGTGGATGACGACTGAGCACAAGGCGGGCCAAGGTCACTCGGCGTTGCTGTCCAGCGGACAGCTGGGAGGCCCCCACATCCTCGAAGCCCGCCAGGCCGACCTCGGCCAGCGCTGCGCCAAGCTCGCGATCGCTACATCGGCGACCTGCCAAGGCCTGATACCAGCGCAGATTTTCCATCGCCGTCAGGTGGGCCTTGATACCCGGCGCGTGGCCAAGGTAGAGCAGATTGGCCAGCAAGTCGGCGCGTGCCTTGGACAGCGCTCTGCCGTCCCATAACACCTGCCCTTCCACGTCGCTGATCTGGCCGCACAGCACCTTCAGCAGCGTCGTCTTGCCGCTGCCGTTGGGGCCCTCGATCCGCAGAACGTCGCCTGCCCCGAGAATGAGGTCGAGCCCATGAAACAGCCAGCGACCGTCGCGCTCACAGGCCAGTTGTCGGGCTTCAAGACACAGACGCAAAGGGCACTCCACTGCCAGGACCGAGAGGGGGAAAACACGCACAGACTTTACACCGATTGCCACATCCGAACCAGACAGCCGGCCCCTCGTACCAGCGCAATCGCACAGCCAATGCACCTTTCGTTGATCCATGGCACTTGCGCGAACGCTAGGCCCTGCTATCTTTCTCGTGTACTGTATGAATCGACAGTATCCAGTATGACCCGCCGCCGGAGCCCAGCCCGCGCCGCACTTCCGTACCCGTGACAGCCCGACCCTTACCACCAGGGAGACACCGTGCCATGGATATCGCGACCTGCCAGTTCCTTCAACGCCTGCCCAACCTGCCCATCGCCGACAGCTGGGAGCCCATTGACACCCCCGATGCGCTGGTGGACATCCCCCTGCTGGGACATGTCTCCGCCGGGATGCCCATCGAAGCCTGCCTCGACAACGCGACTCTGCAGGTACCTTCGCGCATGGTGCGTCGCAACACCTACGCGCTGAAGGTGTGCGGCAACTCGATGATCGATTGCAATATCTTCGACGGCGATGTGATCATTATCGAACGCCAGGAAAGCGCCGAGAACGGCGAAACCGCGGTGGTGATGATCAATGACCAGGAGGTCACCCTGAAAAAGCTGTACATCGAGAAGAATGGCGTGCGGCTTCAGCCCGCCAACGAGACAATGCCGCCCATCTACCTGAAAAACAGTGACATTCGGGTGCTTGGACTGGTGATGGGCGTGGCTCGCCAGGCAGAACTGGTTGCCTGATGCGCTACCCGATACCGGATCTCGCGGCAGGCGAATGGCACGTGGCGGAAATTGAGGTGGAAAAAAGCCGCTTCATCACCTGGGTGGCTCACGCCCCTGATGTGGACGCTTTCAATGTGCTGCTGGCCGAGGCCCGGCGACAGCACCCCAATGCCAGCCACCACTGCAGCGCCTATCTGGCTGGCCCTCCCGGCGAGCAGGTCCACATCGGCTTTTCCGACGACGGCGAGCCAGGCGGCACCGCGGGACGTCCCATGTTCCAGGCGCTGGAGGGTGACGGAATCGGCCAGACCGCAGCGGTGGTGATTCGCTACTTTGGCGGCACCAAGTTGGGCACTGGCGGACTGGCGCGGGCGTACACCCAGGCCCTGGTCAAGGCCCTGGAGACACTGCCCAGGCGCGAATGCGTAGAGCGCCGCCAGGTGCGTATCCAGGTCGACTTTGCGGGCGAAGCCGACGCGCGCCAGTGGTGTGAGTCCCGGCACATTCCTGTCGACGCGGTCGACTACGCGGCCGAAGGCGTCAGTCTGACCCTGGGCTGGCCCACTGACGCGCCCGTGGACCTGAGTGAGTTGAGCACCCGCCTCAAGGGACGCATCGCCATTGCCCTGGACGACGAGCAAAACGACATGGTCGTCTAAACCAGAAGGCCCTTGCAGCCCGACGGTTTGACTCGCGCCCTGTTGACGCGCCCAAGCATGCACACCCAACCTATGCACACCTCGTGTTTGCACACCAAGGTGGTGACACGCCTATGCATGGGCAGGGGCTGAGGCAGGGGCTGATGCAGCCCCGATGTAGCGCTTGCGCTTGTCCGCCTTGAGCCGCGCCACATCCACCACCACCAGGCCGTCGATGCAGTAGCCAAACGCCGTGTCGACGCCAAAGGCCTTGAACGACACCCCGCCAGGCTCAGCGACATCGACATACTGCTTGTAGAGTGCGGGCACACCCGCCCCCATGGTCTGAAGCGCGGCCTTGAGGCGCAAGAAATCCTCTGCCACATCATTGCCATCAAACAGGCGATCCGCCTCTTCGCGCCCGGCGCGGGACAGTGGGCAGACCGCCTTGGCCCGAATCAGGCTGTCGCCATCGGCATGATAGTGCCGGTAGTAGCTGACCAGCAGGTCCTTGGCCAGCGGTGGCAAATGGTTGGGTATGGTGACGGGGCCAAACATCCAGCGCACCTCGGGATGGTGGCGAAGATAGGCGCCTAACCCATGCCACAGGTAATCTAGACTGCGCCGTCCCCAGTAGCGTGGCTGGACGAAACTGCGGCCCAGTTCCAGCCCATGGCGCCACTGCTCCCAGGGCGCCTGGTCGAGGTGAAAGATGGTCGCACTGTAAAGCCCCTCGATGCCGATGCTGTCGAGGATGTGGCCCACATCCCCCAAGCGGTAGGCCCCGGCGATTTCCAGATCGCGGTCATCCCACAACACCAGATGACGATAGTGCTCGTCGTATTCGTCCAGGTCGCGCTTCTTGCCCGTCCCTTCACCGACACGGCGAAAGGCAATCTCCCGCAGCCGTCCGATTTCCCGCATGACGGCGGAATCTGGCTGATGCTCAAACAACAGAATCTGCTTGCCATCCGGGGTCTTACCCAGCACCTCGGCCTGCGCCAGCTCTTCGCGCAGGTGCTGGCGGTTCTCGGGATGCGCGATCCCCGCCTCGCTGACAAACACCCCCTTCTTGCCGCGGCCCAACCGATAGATATGCTTGCGCAGCAGCTTCAGCTTCGCCTGAGTCGCCAGGTCGTCTCGATCAAACCGCGCCAGCGGAATTTCGCCGCCGATCTTGATCGTGATATGGCGCCCCTGCTGGCGAAACATCTCGTTGGGTAGCAGCAAGGTCCCCAGCGGGGAGTACAGCGACGTCAGGGAGTAGAACAGCGGAGAGTTTCTGCCGCCCACATGCACCGGCAGGATGGGCGCGTTGGTGCGCCGCGCCGCATGCAGGAAACCGGACAGCCAGTTGCCATCCCGGATGCCTCCAGGACCTGCCCGCGAGACCTCCCCCGCGGGAAACACGATCACTGCCTGCTCATCGTCCAGGGCGTCGACGATACCCTGCAGGCTCTTGCGGAAACCGCGGCGAGACAGGTTGTCCACCGGCAACAGCAGCGGCGCCAGGGGAGACAGCTGCATCAGCAGGTCGTTGGCGATGATTTTTACATCCGGCCTCACGTCCGCCACCATACGCACCAGGGCAAGGCCATCAAGGGCGCCCAGTGGATGATTGGCCACGATGACGACCCGACCAGCCACCGGAATGTTGTCTCGATCTCGCGACGACAGCGAATAGCCGAAATTCAGGTGATCAAGCACCGCATCGATAAACTCGAGCCCACCGGCACGCCGATGCTGCTTGAGGAAGGCATTGATCTCACGCTCGTGTACCAGACGCTTGAGGCCGGACATCAACAGCTGTCGTCCCCAACGAGGCCAGCCCCCGACCTTCGGCGCCTTGGCCAGCAGAGCCTTCTCTACATCGATCATGCGCATTCCCCCTGACGTGTCGAACGTCAGACTAGGAAGCGAGCATGACAGAAGCGTGGCGATTCGATGTTGAGCGGATGACGTGCCCGACGCAGCTGAACGGCAAAAGCATGCGGCGCCCCCACCTTTCAGCAGGGGCGCCGCATGTGGCTGCCAGGATCAGACGTCACGCCGATCCTGGGCATATGGCGTAGTGCTGGAACCTATCCGAGGTACTTGATCATCACCCCAGCCGCCACCGCGGAACCAATGACACCCGCCACGTTTGGCCCCATGGCATGCATCAGCAGGAAGTTGTGAGGATTGGACTCGAGCCCGACCTTGTTGGACACTCGCGCCGCCATGGGTACCGCCGACACGCCGGCAGAGCCGATCAACGGATTGATCGGGTGCTTGCTCACCAGGTTCATGAACTTCGCCATCAGCACCCCGCACGCCGTGCCAATGGCAAAGGCCACCATACCAAGACCGAGGATGCCCAAGGTTTCCACTGCCAGGAAACGGTCGGCCATCAGCTTGGAGCCCACCGACAGCCCCAGAAAGATGGTCACCGTGTTGATCAGCGCATTCTGTGCGGTATCCGACAGACGCTCGACGACGCCACATTCGCGCATCAGGTTGCCGAAGCAGAACATGCCCAACAGGGGTGCAGCGTCGGGCAAGAACAGCACCACCAGAATCAACAGCGCCAGAGGAAACACGATCTTCTCGAGCTTCGACACCGGGCGCAGCTGGGTCATGGCGATGCTACGCTCCTTTTGCGTCGTCAACGCCTTCATGATCGGAGGCTGAATCAACGGCACCAGCGCCATGTAGGAATAGGAGGCCACGGCGATGGCACCCAGCAGTTCCGGCGCCAGAATGCTCGACACGTAGATCGACGTCGGCCCATCGGCGCCGCCGATGATGCCGATCGCAGCGGCCTGATTGAGGCTGAAATCCATCCACCCCATCGCCGTCATCGCTACCGCCCCCAACAGGGTGGCAAAGATTCCGAACTGGGCCGCAGCACCGAGAAACAGGGTGCGAGGGTTGGCCAGGAGCGGGCCGAAATCGGTCATCGCCCCCACCCCCATGAAGATCACCAGAGGCGCAATACCTGAGGCAATCGCCACGTTGTAGAACTGGAACAACATGCCGTGGGCATAGCCACCGTCCATGGCCACATCGTTGGCCGCGCGAATCAGCGCCGGGGACATGTCCCCGTGCAGCGCGTCAGACAGGGTGTGGCGCCAGATATCCAGCTCAGCACCGGTGGGCAAGCTGATCCCCAAGGCTTGAGCCATCTGCGCCAGCAGTTCAGGGCGACCCAGATGAGCGGCCTGCTCTGCCGCGGACAGCGCCAGACCCGCCTCGGGAATATTGGCGAGAATTCCACCAAAACCAATCGGGACCAGCAGCAGCGGCTCAAACTTCTTGGCGACGGCCAACCACAGCAGCAGTAGACCCACCACCAGCATCACCGCCTGGCCGAGCGTCAGGTTATACAGGCCGGAGCCGTACCAGAGCGTCAGTATCTTCTCCATGACCCGTCCTTAGAGCACTACCAGTACATCACCGACAGCGACGCTGTCACCCTCAGCCACCTTCACATCGGACACGGTTCCCGACGACGCAGCGCGTACCTCTGTTTCCATCTTCATCGCTTCAAGGATGATCACCACGTCGCCCTCCGCCACGCTATCACCGGGTTTGACGTTGACCTTGAAGATGTTGCCCGCCAGCGGCGCCTGCACCGTGGCTCCGGATGAGGCCTCGCCGCCAGCGGCGGGCGCCGGAGCTGGCGTAGCGGACGCTGCTGCAGGCTGAACCTGGGAAATATCTCCCCCTTCGGCAACCTCGACCACATAGGCGGTGCCATTGACGGTGACGGTGTAGGTGTCTGAACCACCGGACTGAGCCGCCGACTTGGCCGGAGCACTGGCCGCGGGCGCTGTTGCGGCCGGCGCCGTCTCGGCTTCGGGAGCAGGCTCAAAGGCGTCTGGGTTGTCCCGGTTTTTCAAGAACTTGAGACCGATCTGCGGGAACAGTGCATAGGTCAGCACATCATCGACCTGCTGCTCCCCGTCGGCCAGGCGAATGCCATCCTGCTTGGCCTTGGCAAGCAGCTCCTCGGTCAGGCGCGGCATCTCCGCCTCAAGGCGATCCGCCGGACGCTCGGTCATCGGCGAGGCGCCCTCCAGCACACGCTGCTGCAGGTCTCGCTCGAAGGGCGCAGGCGCGGCACCGTACTCCCCTTTCAGCAGTGCCTGCACCTCCTTGGAGATAGAGGCGTACCGCTCCCCCATCATCACGTTCATGACCGCCTGGGTGCCCACAATCTGTGAGGTAGGCGTCACCAGAGGAATGAAGCCCAGGTCTTCGCGCACCCGCGGAATCTCGTTCAGTACATCGTCGAGCCGGTCACCCGCACCCTGCTCTTTCAGCTGGCTCTCCATGTTGGTCAGCATGCCACCAGGCACCTGAGCCACCAGAATGCGTGAGTCAATGCCCTTGAGAGAGCCTTCAAATGCGGCGTACTTCTTGCGCACTTCGCGGAAGTAGGCCGCAATGTCCTCGAGCGCTTCAAGATCAAGGCCGGTATCGCGGTCGGTTCCCTTGAGCATGGCCACCAAGGATTCAGTGGGGCTGTGACCGTAGGTCATGGACATGGAGGAAATGGCCGTATCGACGTTATCGACACCCGCCTCAGCCGCCTTCAGGGCCGTCGCCGACGATAGACCGGTCGTGGCGTGACAGTGCAGGTGAATGCGAATATCCAGCGCCGACTTGAGCTTGGTGACCAGCTCATAGGCATCGTAAGGCGTCAGCAAGCCCGCCATGTCCTTGATCGCCAGGGAGTCGGCCCCCATGTCAGCGATCGACTGCGCCAGCTCTACCCAGCTGTCCAGGGTGTGTACCGGACTCTTGGTATAGGAGATCGTGCCCTGGGCATGGCCGTCGTTGGCCTTCACCGCCTTGATCGCACGCTCGAGGTTGCGCGGATCATTCATGGCGTCGAAGACACGGAAAATGTCCACTCCGTTGGTCTTGGCGCGCTCGACGAAGCGATCCACCACATCGTCGGCGTAATGACGATAGCCGAGCAGATTCTGCCCGCGCAGCAACATCTGCTGTGGAGTACGTGGCATGGCCTCCTTCAACGCCCGTATCCGCTCCCACGGATCCTCACCGAGATAGCGGATACAAGCGTCAAAGGTGGCCCCACCCCACGATTCCAGTGACCAGAAGCCGATGTTGTCGAGCTTCTCGGCGATGGGCAGCATGTCATCGATGCGCATACGGGTCGCAAACAGAGACTGGTGTGCGTCTCTCAACACGACATCGGTGATGCCAAGTGGGCGTGCAGTGTCGCTCATGGTCGAGTCCTTATCATTATGGCTTGTCGATACCAAGCGCTTTCGTCGAAAATCACGGCCGCCGGCACTGTGCGAGGGAGCTCATCAACAACGTGGTTTGACGAGCCCACTGACAGCGCCTGGCAGACTCATCGCTTTTGGCGGTGACGGTGAACAGCAGCAGCGATTACCGCCATCAGGGTGTCGTCCTGCGTCGGCGCCGCTCTTGAGCGGGGAGCGGAAGCCTCGGCTACCGGCTCCGGGAAGAAGCGCCCGATGACACGCGACATCAGTGTCGTCGTGACCACCAGAACCGTAAGAAAAACAAAAACGAAGCCCATCCCAAGGGCCATGAGGGACAAACCCTCGCTAACAAGCTGTGATTCGTTCATGCGGGATCCTCCGCTTTACGACGACTAAGTTGCCTTGATCTTTCTAGATCATTCGGCTTGCGCATATTTTTTGTTGCTATACCCTGCCACACCCCCGGCGTATAGCCATGGTCTAAAGGTAGCAGTTTTGGTTGTTAATTTACTACATAGACATAGGTTGGACGAAGGTCGCATAGGGCTGGCGCCCATGGAGGGCGTCATTGATGCCAACACCCGCGACCTGCTGACCCGACAGCAGGGCTTCGACTGGACGGTCACCGAGTTTGTCCGCGTCGTTGACGCACGCCTGCCGCCCCGAGTGTTCTACAAGCACTGCCCTGAACTGGCGACGCAAGGCGTCACGACGCCGTCACGCATCCCGGTACACCTGCAATTGCTCGGCTCAGACCCGGACGCCCTGGCAGCCAACGCGCGACAAGCGCTGCGCCTGGGCGCCATCAGCCTGGACCTCAACTTTGGCTGCCCGGCCAAGCTGGTCAACCGCCACGACGGCGGCGCGTCGCTGATGCGCGACCCTCAGCGCCTGGCCGCTGCTGTCGCCGCAGTCCATCGGGCCGTCGGCGAGGACATCCCGGTGACCGCCAAGATCCGGCTCGGATTCTCCCACCGCCGCCTGGCCCTGGACTGCGCCCTGGCAGCGGAGGCCGCCGGCGCCAGACAGCTGGTCGTCCATGCGAGAACCCGCGACGAAGGCTATCGCCCCCCGGCCCACTGGGAGTGGATCGGCAAGATCCGCCAACGCCTGCGCATCCCGGTCGTGGCCAACGGCGACATCTTCACCCTCGAAGACTACTGGAAGGCACGCACCCTGTCGGACTGCACCGACGTCATGCTGGGCCGCGGCGCCCTCGCCGACCCCCTCCTCGCCCCGCGCCTGAAACATTGGCAGCTCACCGGCGAACGCCTTCCAGCCACGACCTGGGCACAGCGCGCACAAGTGCTAATGGAATATGCTGCAATGCAGCGTAGCATACTCCCGGCGAAAGTGGTGGTATCACTACTAAAGCAGTGGATGAACCACATGAGAGCACGTGACGAGGAGTCCGCAGCCCGCTTCAAGGCCTTGAGACGCATCACCGATCTCGATGACTTTATCGCCGGACTCTCCGCTGACACCCCCGAATCCGGCTCACCTGCCCGCCACACGGCACTAAACGCCAGACCACAGGCGATAGCCGCAGACTGACACCCGTTTGTGCCGAGCATAAAAAAAGGCGTCCATCGAGAGATGGACGCCCAAACGATCGCGACCGGGCGGCGAGCCCGCAAGCCGGTCAGCATGAAAAAACGCGAGAGTAGACCGCTGCCACTAGCTCCTGAGGCGAGTGCACGTCACCGTCGACCGACAAGCGCTCAACAGGACACTCATGCAGAACCGTCGCAGCACGGTAACAAACAGAAAACCCGCCCTCCGGGGAGAGCGGGTGAAATTCTGGCGCGCCCGGGAGGATTCGAACCTCCGACCACCTGATTCGTAGTCAGGTACTCTATCCAGCTGAGCTACGGGCGCGTGAGCAATACATCGTATTGCAGGTGACATGTGCTCATTCTTTCCTGCAGCGCTTGGCGACATCAGGACAGCACAAACCACGATGTGCAAGTGTATGGCGCGCCCGGGAGGATTCGAACCTCCGACCACCTGATTCGTAGTCAGGTACTCTATCCAGCTGAGCTACGGGCGCGTTTCACACTTACGATAACAAGACGGCAGATACGCCTTCTTGTCAGTACCCATGAAGACCTTTGACTGCCGCTACTCGCTTCACGACAGGCAAATGGCGGAGAGGGAGGGATTCGAACCCTCGATGAGGCTATAAACCCCATACTCCCTTAGCAGGGGAGCGCCTTCAGCCACTCGGCCACCTCTCCCTCATCGGCACGGTGCGTATCCTACCGAGACTTAAGGCCTTTGTCCAGCCCGTGACAAAAAAAGTTGCGCAAGGTCTCTGCGCTGTCACTCGTCATCAACGCTACCGTCATCCGCTTTCTCGCGCTGAATGCGCTGATAGATCTCTTCGCGGTGTACAGCAACGTCTTTCGGCGCATTGACGCCGATACGCACCTGGTTTCCCTTCACTCCTAGAACCGTAACGGTGATATCGTCACCGATCATCAGAGTTTCGCCGACGCGGCGTGTCAGGATAAGCATGACTGATCTCCTTCTCAGACTTGTTACGTGAGCCGCTACGCCGTCCCGTCTCCGAACGACGTGCCCTCTTTCTTGGTGGCGAGCACTAGCGACTCATGACACCTGATTGTGCCGTTTAAGGGAAGCCCCCTACCGCCGTAGCGGTACCGGGGACTCCTTAAAGCGTAGATGGTGTGCGCCGCGTCGAGGAATTTATTCGCTCTCGATGTCTGCCTTATCGAGACCAAAAGCCTTGTGCAGGGCGCGCACCGCTAGCTCCATCTGCTTCTCGTCAATCACCACGGAAATCTTGATTTCCGAGGTGGACACCATGCGGATGTTGATATTTTCCTCGGCCAGCACGCGGAACATCTTCGAAGCGACCCCCGCGTGAGAGCGCATACCGACACCCACCAGTGACACCTTGGCGATGTTATCGTCTCCACGCAACTCACCGCCGCCCAGATCAGGGATAACCTGCTGCTCGAGGATGCGCATGGTCTGCTTGTAATCACCCTTGGCGACCGTAAAGGTGAAGTCAGTGTAGTCACCCGCCGGCGCAACGTTCTGCACGATCATGTCGATTTCAATGTTGGCATCGGCAATCGGACCCAGGATGCGCGAGGCCACGCCCGGCACGTCCGGAGTGTGCAGCAGGGTCAGCTTGGCTTCATTGGCGGTGAAGGCGATACCGGAAATCAGCGGTTCTTCCATGGAATCCTCGTCTTGGTCAGAGTCTGCAACGATCAGGGTGCCGGGGCCGTCTTCAAAGCTAGACAGCACACGCAGCGGGACATTGTACTTACCGGCGAATTCGACAGCGCGAATCTGCAGCACCTTGGAACCGAGGCTGGCGAGCTCCAGCATCTCTTCCACGGTGATCTCATCCAGGCGCTGGGCCTTGCTGCAGACGCGGGGATCGGTGGTATAGACACCGTCTACATCGGTATAGATCTGGCACTCATCAGCCTTGAGCGCGGCCGCCAGCGCCA
The DNA here is from genome assembly GCF_019801675.1 of Halomonas sp. DP8Y7-3. Classification (NCBI taxonomy): domain Bacteria; kingdom Pseudomonadati; phylum Pseudomonadota; class Gammaproteobacteria; order Oceanospirillales; family Halomonadaceae; genus Halomonas; species Halomonas sp. DP8Y7-3. Next base: position 117,613 of record NZ_JAHVIO010000002.1, on the reverse strand, counting down.
CACCGGTGGTATCTGAACCACCACGACCGAGGGTCGTGATATTGCCTTCCGCATCGACGCCCTGGAAGCCGGCAACGACTACCACCTGCCCGGCATCCAGATCCTCGCGCATCTCATCTGTCTCGATACGCTGGATACGCGCCTTGGTGTGAGCGCTGTCGGTCATGATGCCAACCTGCGAGCCGGTGTAGGACGTCGCGGGCACTTCCAGCTTGTGTAGCGCCATGGCCAGCAGGGAAATGGTCACCTGCTCACCGGTGGACACCAGCATGTCCATCTCGCGGGGGGTAGGCTCGTCGTTGATCTCGTTGGCCAGACCGATCAGGCGATTGGTCTCGCCACTCATGGCAGATACCACCACCACGACCTGATGGCCCTGGTCTCTAAAGCCCTTGACCTTCTCGGCGACCGCCTTGATCCGCTCCACCGAGCCGACCGACGTCCCACCAAACTTCTGTACGTATAGTGCCATATGCCGTCATCCTCGCTCGTTGGATTCCAATGAATGAAACTGTTGTCTCTGCGAAGCTGTATCTGCACAGCGCTGTGTCAGACAGAAAAAAGGGCCGTGGACTCTCTCGAGTCCACGACCCCGCAGGGGCTACAACCTGGCATCGAGCCAGGCGGGCACACTCTCCAGTGCGCCAGGAAGCGCCTGAACGTCACTCCCCCCTGCTTGTGCCATATCCGCGCGGCCACCGCCCTTGCCACCGACCTGACTGGCGACATGATTGACGAGCTCGCCAGCCTTGACCTTGGCGGTCAGATCATCGGTGACACCGGCAATCAAGCTGACCTTGCCAGTGGCCTCATCCGCCACACCGAGCACCACGATGCCTGAGGACAGCTTGTTCTTGAGCTGATCCAGCATGCCGCGGAGTTCCTTGCCTGACACGCCCTCCAGGCGGGTGGACAGGACCTTGACGCCCTTGACCTCGACCACCTTGGCCAGCATGTCGCTGCCTGCCGCGCTGGCCAGCTTGGCCTTGAGCCGCTCCAGCTCCTTCTCGAGGCCGCGATTACGCTCCACCAAGCTCTCGACCCGCTCCTCCAGCTGTTCAGGCTTGGCCTTGAGGCGCTCGGCCACCCGCGACAGGCGCGCCTCCTGCTCGGCGAAGTGGGCCAGCGCCCCCTCTCCCGTGATCGCTTCAATACGACGCACGCCAGAGGCAATGCCGCTTTCCGCGACGATATGGCAGCAGCCGATATCGCCACTACGTGCCACGTGGGTGCCGCCGCACAGCTCTATCGAGAAATCGTCGGCACCGATGGTCAGGACGCGGACGCTGTCGGCGTACTTGGCTTCGAACAGCGCCGCGGCCCCCTTCTCCTTCGCCTCGTCGAGGGTCATGGTCTCGACGCGGGTCGGAGCATTGGCCAGCACCTGCTCGTTGACCAGGCGCTCCACTTCCTTGAGCTGCTCGGCGGTCATCGCTTCAAAGTGGCTGAAGTCAAAGCGCAGGCGCTCGGGCGTCACCAGCGAGCCCTTCTGCTGAACGTGCTCGCCCAACACCAGGCGCAGCGCCTTGTGCAGCAGGTGTGTGGCCGAGTGGTTACGCACGGTCGCGGCACGCAGGCTGGAATCCACCTGCGGCGTGACGTCTGCGCCCACGACCAGCTCACCCTCCAGCAGCATCCCCTGATGCAAGTGGTGGCCGGACTGCTTCTGGGTATCCTTGACCAGAAAACGTCCCGAACCAAAGGACAGATAGCCGGTATCCCCTACCTGCCCGCCGGATTCTCCGTAGAACGGGGTACGATCCAGCACCACCACGCCGGACTGCTCCTGAGTCAGCCGCTCCAGAGCATTGCCTTCGCTGTCATAAAGCCCGACCACGCGCGCCTGGTCGTCGAGGCGGTCATAACCGGTGAATTCGGTCGCGCCATCCAGCTCGATAGTGGCGCTGTAGTCGGCTCCAAACTGGCTGGCGGCACGCGCACGCTCGCGCTGGGCCTCCAGCTCACGGTTGAAGCCCTCTTCATCGAGGGTCACGCCACGCTCGCGACACACGTCTGCCGTCAGGTCGTAGGGGAAACCGTAGGTATCGTAAAGCTTGAACACAGTCTCACCGGCCAGGGTGTCCCCATCCAGTTGCGTCAGTGCCTGCTCGAGCAGCCCCATCCCGTGGTCCAGGGTGCGTGCAAACTGCTCTTCTTCCTTGAGCAGCACGCGCTCGATCTGATCGCGGGCCTTGCGCAGCTCGGGATAGGCCTCGCCCATCTCGCTGTCGAGGGCCGCCACCAGCTTGTGGAAGAATGCATCCTGAGCGCCGAGCTTATGCCCGTGGCGGATGGCACGACGAATGATCCGGCGCAGGACGTAGCCGCGCCCCTCGTTGGAAGGCAGCACGCCATCAGTAATCAGGAAGGCGCAGGAGCGGATGTGATCGGCGATCACCCGCAGCGACGGAGACGCCAGATCGTCGGTACCGGTAGCCTCTGCAGCGGCCTTGAGCAGATTCTGGAACAGGTCGATCTCGTAGTTGGAGTGCACGCCCTGCATGACCGCGGCGATCCGCTCGAGGCCCATGCCGGTGTCGATGGACGGCTTGGGCAGCGGGGTCATTTCACCGCTGGCGTCACGATCGAACTGCATGAACACCAGGTTCCAGATCTCGATGTAACGGTCGCCATCCTCTTCCGGACTGCCGGGAGGACCACCCCACACCTCAGGGCCATGGTCGTAGAAGATCTCGGAGCTGGGCCCGCAGGGACCGGTGTCGCCCATCTGCCAGAAGTTGTCTTCATCCAGCTTGGAGAAGCGCTCGGGATCAATCCCGATCTCGTCCTTCCAGATGCGCTCGGCCTCATCATCACTGATGTGCACCGTGACCCACAGCTTTTCCTTAGGCAGCCCCAGCACGTCGGTCAGAAAGGTCCAGGCAAAGCCGATGGCGTCACGCTTGAAGTAATCGCCAAAACTGAAGTTGCCCAGCATCTCGAAAAAGGTGTGATGGCGAGCGGTGTAGCCGACATTGTCCAGGTCATTGTGCTTGCCTCCAGCACGCACACAGCGCTGGGAGGATGTGGCCCTGACATAGTCGCGGGGATCACGCCCCAGGAACACATCCTTGAACGGCACCATGCCGGCATTGGTGAACAGCAGGGTCGGGTCGTTGCCCGGCACCAGGGAGCTGGACGGCACGCGAGTGTGACCGTGCTCCTCGAAGAACCTCAGGAAGGCCTGTCTGATATCTGCGCTTTTCATGAAATACCCGTGACGATGAGCGATAGAGCGCGTCGAGCCGGCCAGCTGGCGTGGCACGCCGGCAGCTACCGGGCATGACACCACACCCCGGAGCCGTCGCAAAAGAGGACATTATAGCGTAGTTGTCAAGCGACTAAAGTGGGTCACGTAAAACACCTGCACACGAGCCCTGGGATGGGCGGACAACCACACCGCTTTATATGAGCCTTCAACGATACTAGGTATCTGCCTCAGACATGGCGCGCAGTGCCTCGCGGACGTGATCAAAATCAAACCCTCGCCCGGCCAGGAAGCGCTCTCGCCTTGCCCGCTCTTTCGGGTCGCCTGCAGGCCCTCTGCCGAATCGACGCTCGAGGGCCTCGGTCGCCAGTTGATACCAGTCCACCGACTCCTCCTGTTCTATCTCTCTCAGGGCGTCTCTGGCCAACTCCCGGTCGACCCCACGCTGCCCCAACTCCGCCAGCATCTTGACCGGCCCCTGCCCGCGCAGCACTCGTCCACGTAGAAAGCTCTCGGCGAAGCGACGATCACTCTGCAGGCCCTGCTCGGCCAGTTCGTCCAGCAGCGCTTCGACCTCATCATGCTCGTGCCCCCGGCTCAGCAACCGTGTCGTCAGCTCTTGACGACCATATTCACGCCGGGCGAGCAGTTCGACCGCCTGCTCCCGTGGCGACATCTCCGTTCTCGCCTTGCGCATGCAAGCCTCCCGTATGTGCACTGCATGACCACCAGCATTCATGCTCGGCGTGGTACGGCGCGCGCCCCACCCATCTGGTGAACGTCAAAACGCAACGGGCCCCTAGCAGGGGCCCGAATGGCGATGGAGGCCGGCGTTGCCTACCCCCATCCAGTACCGCAGCAGAGAATTACAGCAGGTCATCGCCGAAATCGTCACCCGCTGGTGCGGCTTCCGCTTGCTTGTCCTGCTCTTCCTTCTTGGGATCTGGCTGGACCAGCAGCTGAGCACGAATCTGAGACTCGATCTCTTCCATGATCGCAGGGTTGTCTTCCAGGAACTGGGCGGCATTGGCCTTGCCCTGACCGATCTTGTTGCCCTGGTAGCTGTACCAGGCACCTGCCTTGTCCACCAGCTTGCACTGGACGCCCAGATCGACCACTTCGCCGGCGTGATAGATACCCTTGCCGTAGAGAATCTGGAACTCGGCCTGGCGGAACGGCGGAGCCACCTTGTTCTTGACGACCTTCACCCGGGTTTCGTTACCGGTGACCTCATCGCCCTGCTTGACCGAACCGGTGCGGCGGATATCCAGGCGCACGCTGGAATAGAACTTCAGGGCGTTACCACCAGTGGTGGTTTCCGGGCTGCCGAACATCACACCAATCTTCATACGAATCTGGTTGATGAACACCACCATGCAGTTGGCATTCTTGATGTGGCCGGTAATCTTGCGCAGCGCCTGGGACATCAGACGCGCCTGGAGACCCACGTGGGAATCCCCCATTTCGCCTTCAATTTCCGCCCTGGGAGTCAGGGCCGCCACCGAGTCGATGATGATCACGTCCACACCGCCGGAACGGACCAGCATGTCGCAGATTTCCAGGGCTTGCTCGCCGGTATCCGGCTGGGAGACCAGCAGATCATCCAGGTTAACACCGAGCTTTTCTGCATAGCTCGGGTCAAGGGCGTGCTCAGCATCGATAAAGGCACAGGTCTTGCCGTCCTTTTGTGCCTGAGCGATCACCGACAGCGTCAGCGTGGTCTTGCCCGAGGATTCCGGGCCAAAGATTTCCACGACGCGCCCGTAAGGCAGTCCGCCAATGCCCAGGGCGATATCCAGACCCAAGGAGCCGGTGGACACCGACGGCATGACCACCCTGGGGGCATCGCCCAAACGCATGACCGTGCCCTTGCCAAACTGGCGATCGATCTGAGAAAGAGCGGCGTCAAGCGCCTTGCTGCGGTTTTGATCCTGCGCCATTTCGGAGCTCCTGTAGACAATGGATCGGGGCCGAACGGCGTGTCCTGGTCCCCATCGGGCCCTGCGCCGGACCCTGGCAATTACTGTATGACTGAACAGTAGTATGACGAAAAAATGCGCTGACCACCACCCCTGCTCCAGGCCTATTGCTGCCATCGGAGTCCAATGCCAGCGAGCCGCCGGCCGCCAACATCGTCACCCTGGGGGCTAACGCTAGCCTTGGCGTTAGCTCAGCCGATCAATCAGCCCCTGCAGCGCGTAGGCAATGGCTTGGCGGCGCACGTCATCGCGATTTCCTGCAAAGTGGCAACGTTCTGCCACGCACACGCCATCTGCGGCAAAGGCAAACCAGACCGTGCCCACCGGCTTATGGTCGCTGCCCCCACCAGGCCCCGCAACACCACTGATGGCGACGCCATGGGATGCGCCACTTTCGGCACATGCTCCAACCACCATGGCTTCGACCACTGACTCACTGACGGCCCCGTGGCGCTCCAGCAAGGCCAACGGCACCCCCAGCAGGCGCTGTTTGGCGGCATTGGAATAGGTCACATAGCCCGTCTCGAAGTAGTCCGAGCTGCCTGCGATATCGGTGATCGCGGTGGCCACGCCGCCACCGGTGCAGGACTCGGCGGTGGTCACCTGGACCTGAAGCTTGAGGCACAGTTCACCCAAGCGACTCGACAGCACTCGGATATCTTCTGGTGCAGGCGTCATGGAGACAGCTCCTGAAGTGAAGGTGGGGGGGCACGGGTCGCAACGATAGGGCCGCGACGATGGGGCCGAAACGATAGGGCCGCGACGTCATGCAGGCGCGCGGGATACGTCGCCAACATCGTGCCTGCAACTCGGGATCAACGCATTGCGGCGACCTCAGTCGCCGCAATGTGCTCTACCGCCGATCAGAGGATTGACGACGAGGCCACCTAGCGCCTCGCGATAATCCACACCGCGTGAACGATCCCGGGAATATAGCCGAGAAGCGTCAGCAGGATGTTCAGCCAGAAGTGCAGACCGAAGCCAACTTGCAGGAAGACACCCAGCGGGGGCAGCAGGATGGCCAGAATGATGCGAATAACGTCCATATACTTGCTCCTTTATTCAACGTCCTTGAATCATCACCCAACTTGGATCATCGCCCAAGAGGGATCGGGAAGCGTGGTCCTTGCAGTGACATCTGTTGGCTGATGCTCCCAGGGGCAGCGGTGACTCCGTCACCGCCTTTGCTCGCGCCCTGAGGCATACCACCTAGGGTAGCCGGAGATCTCTCCGACAAACAGATGCCGTGTCGCGCATGCATCATATTGCCATGATGTAGGCGGTTCTATCATCCCCCTCCGTCGTCCTGGCTGCGCTACAGATCGGCCCGTCGGCCATGCTATCCTTATGGGCTTTCGTCGGCCTGGTTCCGACCGATCCTCGCTTTATCCATCCGCCCACCAGCGCATTGAGATCCCATGAACGACATGGCCAAGCCCAGTGCTCCCAGCCATACGCCGATGATGACCCAGTACCTCAGGATCAAGCGCGAGCATCCTGACGTCCTGCTGTTCTATCGTATGGGGGACTTCTACGAACTGTTCTACGACGACGCCAAGCGCGCCGCGGCACTGCTTGATATCACGCTGACACAGCGTGGCCAGTCAGCAGGCAAGCCGATTCCCATGGCCGGTATTCCCTACCATAGCGCCGAGGGGTATCTGGCTCGCCTGGTCAGTGCGGGCGAATCGGTGGCCATCTGCGAGCAGATCGGTGACCCGGCGACGTCCAAGGGCCCGGTAGAGCGTCAAGTGGTGAGGATCGTCACCCCAGGCACCCTGCATGATGAGGCACTGCTGGATGCACGCCGCGACAACCTGCTGGTGGCGGTAGCTCCCCATGGCGACCACCTTGGCCTGGCCTGGCTGGAGGTCTCCAGCGGACGCTTCAGCGTGCTCGAGGTCGACAGTGAAACCGAGATGCTGTCCGAGCTGACGCGCCTGGATCCAGCCGAACTGCTGGTGCCGGAAAGCCTGGAACTACCCGCCTCCATGTCCGAGCGACGCGGGCTTCGACGCCAGAGTGACTGGCTGTTCGATCATGAAAGTGCGCACCGGGTATTGTGTGATCAGTTCCGGGTTCAAGACCTCAAGGGGTTTGGTTGCGCACACCTGCACTCTGCCATCATTGCGGCTGGTGTGCTGATGGACTACGCCAGGGACACCCAGCGCAGCGCCCTGCCCCATGTCACCGCGATCGGTGTGGAAAACCGTGACGATAGCGTGGTCATTGATGCAGCAAGCCGGCGCAACCTGGAGATTGACATCAACCTGGGAGGTACCAGCGACAACACCCTCGCCAGCGTCCTGGACACCACCACCACGGCAATGGGCTCGCGCCTGCTCAAGCGTTGGCTGAACCGCCCGCTGCGAGACAAGCAGCAGGTCATGGGACGTCAATCCGCGATCAGCTTGCTGCTGGACCAGGAAGGCTATGAGCCGCTGCGCGACGAGTTGAAGGCCATTGGCGACATCGAACGCATCCTGGCCAGGGTGGCGCTGGGCAGCGCTCGCCCGCGGGACCTGGCGAGACTGAGAGACGCCTTCAATGCGTTACCCGCTCTGCGCGATCAGCTGGCTGGCTACGCTGAAGGCACCACGCTTGACGAACTGCGCGTCCATATCCAGCCATTTCCCGAGCTGGCGGACTTGCTCACCCGTGCGCTGATCGACAATCCCCCGGTGGTCATTCGGGATGGGGGCGTGATCGCTGACGGTTTCGACAGTGAACTGGACGAACACAGAGGGCTGGCAGAGCACGCCGGTGACTACCTCGTGCAACTGGAAGCACGGGAGCGGGCACGCACCGGGCTCGCCGGGCTCAAGGTGGGGTACAACCGCGTCCATGGCTACTTCATCGAGATTCCTCGAGCCCAGGCCAAGGAAGCCCCTGCGGACTATATCCGGCGCCAGACACTGAAGAACGCAGAGCGCTTCATCATCCCGGAGCTCAAGGAGTTCGAGGACAAGGCGCTATCCGCCAAATCCCGCGCACTGGCCCGGGAAAAGCTGCTTTATGATGGCCTGATCGACAGCCTCAACGCGGAGCTCGCTCGCCTGCAGGCCACCGCCAGAGCACTGTCCTCCCTTGATGTGCTATGCGCCCTGGCCGAACGCGCACGGGCACTGGATTTTGTACGCCCCACGCTCGCTGATGTGGCCGGGTTCGATATTCGCGGTGGACGCCACCCGGTCGTCGAACAGGTCAGTGACACGCCATTCGTGCCCAACGACCTGCTGATGGACGACGACCGCCGCATGCTGGTCATTACCGGCCCCAACATGGGCGGTAAATCGACCTACATGCGTCAGGCCGCGTTGATCACCCTGCTTGCCCACTGTGGCAGCTTCGTTCCCGCTGACAGTGCCACCATCGGCCCGGTGGACCGCATCTTTACCCGCATAGGGTCCAGCGATGACCTGGCCGGTGGCCGCTCCACCTTCATGGTGGAAATGACCGAGACTGCCAACATCCTGCACAACGCCACAGATCATAGCCTGGTCTTGATGGACGAAATTGGCCGCGGCACCAGTACCTTTGATGGACTGTCGCTGGCCTGGGCCAGTGCCGAACACCTGACCCGCACGCGGGCCTTCACCCTGTTTGCCACCCACTACTTCGAAATGACCGCTCTGGCCGGAGATTCTGCTGCGGTGGCCAACGTGCACTTGACCGCCGCAGAGCACAATGAAGGCATCGTGTTCATGCACCGGGTGGAAGAAGGCCCAGCCAGCCAAAGCTACGGTCTCCAGGTCGCGCAACTGGCCGGCGTCCCCCAGTCCGTCATCGCCGAAGCCAGGATCAAGCTCGCCGCGCTGGAGCAGCAGGAAGTGGATCATGGACAAGGCCCGTCCAGCCTGTCGCGAGCGGAGCCTGCCCCCCAGCAGGCAGACCTGTTCGCCAGCACGCCTCACCCCTTGATCGACGAGCTCGAGCAACTGGCCATCGATGAACTGTCACCGCGTCAGGCACTGGAGCTTCTATACCGCTGGAAATCGTCAGTATGACCGTGCACCCCGCGCTTGCCCCTACAGAAGTGCGGGTCTAGAATGTGGCACCCAAGGACCGTGCATTATAAGAAAGCCATTTCCATATAACTTTAAGGCTTAACACGCGACAGGCGAAACGACGCTCAGCTCCTCTGCGTCGGGGCGCGAGCTACCCATGATCCGGAGCGTCGCCATGGCGACCTTTCGGGCGCAAGTGACCAATGATTGAGCGGCCAGCACCGAACTGGCCCGAGGAAGGGAGACTGGCATGACATTCGTCGTCACCGAAAACTGCATCAAGTGCAAGTACACCGATTGCGTCGAGGTCTGCCCGGTGGACTGCTTCTACGAGGGTCCCAATTTTCTGGTGATCCACCCGGACGAATGTATCGACTGCGCCCTGTGTGAGCCCGAGTGCCCGGCCGAGGCCATCTACTCCGAGGATGAGCTGCCCGAGGGCCAGGAGGCGTTCATCGAGATCAATGCGGAGCTTTCCGAGGTGTGGCCCAACATCACCGAAAAGAAAGATCCACCGGAAGACGCCGAGCAGTGGGACGGCAAGACAGGCAAGCTGGAGCAGCTCGAACGCTGATCTGGCACGACAAGCCACTACCTGCTTAACACAATAGCCGCCCAACGAGGCGGCTATTGTGTTGCTGGCGGTGGCGAACATCCTTCAGACGATACCTCCATGGCGCTCGCTTTCCCGGCCATCAGGCGTCTCTCCGAACTCGGCTGGCCGTTTTCACTATCCAAACGACCTGTCCAAACCACCTGCCCGGACCCGCTGTTCAGGGCAGCTGTTCGAGCCGACCGCGCCGGCCACCAGGCTCAGCATCTCGTCACGACAGCCAACCTGCTGGCATAAAAAAAGGCGGCCCGTAGGCCGCCCGCTCCAAGCATTTCCTTGGGCGGCTCCCTCCGCCCGACTCCCTGAGTGCCCTCCGTGCCCAGAAGCGACATCCTGTCGCACCAGGCGCACTCTTGACTCTAGAACGCATCCCGAAAACACCCAACTGAATCGAACGTCGAGCCACATGCCGTGATGGTCCTGCGATCGGCGTTCCATGCCTGCCTGTTGTTGCCGAACCTGTCTACCTCCATGCAGACGAATCCGACCACCCTAGGCGTCTCGCAGTCCTGGCAAGCAGCCTGATGCCGCGAAGCCTGACCTCTCGATTCATGAGTGCATTCTGTCAGCTTTGGGCATCATCTCAAGTCGCCTTATTTTGCAGTGCGACATGTCCTACGTGACCCGCTTCTTTGCGACGCCCCAAAAAATATATAGAAATGAACAACATAAAAAAGGCCCGCGATAACATCGCGGGCCTCTTCAGGTCATATGGGGTTAATGTCCTACATAAAATGTAGTCAATGTCTTACAAGATGTGAGGACACAACCACCGCAAAGGGTTTATCAAACCCTACGCCTGTCCCTTGATCGCCGCGCGACCTGGGTAAGTAGCGCGCTCTCCCAGCTCCTGCTCGATGACCAGAAGGCGGTTGTACTTGGCGACACGATCACTACGGCACAACGAACCCGTCTTGATCTGGCCCGCGCAAGTGCCTACCGCCAGGTCGGCGATGGTCGTGTCTTCGGTTTCACCGCTACGGTGAGAGATGACCGCCGTGAACCCCGCGTCCTGTGCCATGCGGATGGCATCCAGCGTTTCGGACAGCGAACCAATCTGATTGAACTTGATCAGGATGGAGTTGCCGATGGATTCATCGATACCACGCTTCAGAATCCGCGTATTGGTCACGAACAGGTCGTCACCGACCAGCTGGACACGGTCTCCCAGCTTGGCAGTCAGAGACTTCCAGCCGTCCCAGTCGGACTCGTCCAGGCCGTCCTCGATGGACACGATCGGATACTCGTCGGCCAGACCCACCAGGTAATCACCGAAGCCTTCGGCGTCGAAGCGCTTGTCCTCGCCTGCCAGCACGTACTGGCTGTCCTTGTAGAACTCACTGGCGGCACAGTCCAGCGCGAGAGTGATGTCCTTGCCGAGCTCGTAGCCAGCGTCCTCGACGGCCTGCTTGATGACCGCCAGCGCCTCGGCATTCGAAGACAGGTTAGGGGCAAAGCCACCTTCATCACCTACGGCGGTGGCAAGACCCCGCGACGACAGCACCTTCTTCAAGGCATGGAAGATCTCGGCACCGGCGCGCAGGCCTTCACGGAAGCTGGCGGCACCCACCGGCTGCACCATGAACTCCTGAATGTCGACGTTGTTGTCGGCATGCTCGCCACCGTTGAGGATGTTCATCATCGGCACCGGCATCAGGTACTGCCCAGGCTGGCCGTACAGCTCAGCGATGTGGGCGTACAGCGGTACGCCCTTGGCGTTGGCCGCTGCCTTGGCGGCGGCCAGTGACACCGCCAGGATAGCGTTGGCGCCCAGGTTTTCCTTGTTGTCGGTACCATCGAGCTCGAGCATGGCGTCGTCCAGGCCACGCTGATCACGCGCATCCATGCCCACCAGAGCGTCACGAATCTTGCCATTGACCGCGTCGACGGCCTTGAGCACACCCTTGCCCAGGTAACGACCCTTGTCGCCGTCACGCAGCTCCAGCGCCTCGCGGGAGCCGGTGGAGGCGCCGCTCGGCGCGCAGGCGACGCCCACGGCGCCGCTTTCCAGGCGCACTTCTGCCTGGACGGTGGGGTTACCGCGTGAATCCAGCACCTCTAGGGCGCGAATATCGACGATCTTGGTCATCTCGATGGGTCCTTGTGGGTGATAAAGCTCGTGTCAGCGTTGTCGATCTACTCTGGACGTGCCATAGGCCCTTGGGTCAGGCCCGTCAGGCTATCAGAGGTAGCGCTAGCGTATCTCGATGGACGGAAGCTGTTTCACGACGTCGTCCAACGTCTTGATCTGTGCCAGGAAGGGCTCGAGTCTATCAAGCGGCAAGGCACATGGGCCGTCACATTTTGCCGAGTCGGGATCCGGGTGCGCTTCCAGGAAGAGCCCGGCGATACCGACGGCAACCCCGGCACGGGCCAGGTCCAGCACCTGCGCACGGCGTCCGTCCGCACTGTCGGCGCGTCCGCCCGGACGCTGCAGCGAGTGGGTGACGTCAAACAACAGCGGGAAGCCGGTGTCTTTCATCTCGCCGAAACCGAGCATATCGACGACCAAGTTGTTGTAGCCAAAGCTGGAACCGCGCTCGCACAGCAGCAGCCGTTCGTTGCCGGCCTCACGGAACTTGGTGATGATGTGGCGCATCTCGTGGGGGGCCAGAAACTGGGGCTTCTTGATGTTGACCACCGCCCCGGTCTCGGCCATCGCCACCACTAGATCCGTCTGGCGCGCCAGAAACGCCGGCAGCTGGATGACGTCAGCCACCTCAGCGGCGGGCGCCGCCTGGTAGGGCTCATGAACGTCAGTAATCACCGGCACATTGAAGCGCGACTTCACCTCGTCGAGGATCGCAAGCCCCTTGTCCAGCCCAGGCCCACGGAAGGAATGCACCGAGCTGCGATTGGCCTTGTCGAAGCTCGCCTTGAACACATAAGGGATCTCGAGCTTGCCGGTCACCTCGACGTAGGCCTCGGCCACCTCGAGCGCCAGCTCGCGGGATTCAAGCACATTCATCCCGGCAAACAGCACCAGGGGCAACGAATTGCCGGCCCTCAGGCCGGCAAACTCGATAATACGCTGGGCGTCAGACATCAGTATCACTCCTGATGGGTGGACTGGGCGCGGGTGCGCTTGGCCTTGTGCCCGAGTGCCGCATTGACGAAACCGGTAAACAGCGGGTGCCCGTCACGCGGCGTCGAGGTGAATTCCGGATGGAACTGACACGCCACGTACCAGGGGTGATCCGGCAGCTCGACCATTTCCACCAGGGAGTTGTCGACGCTGCGACCAGAGATGACCAGTCCTGTCTTCTCGAGCTCTTCAATAAACTGGTTATTGACCTCGAAACGATGGCGATGACGCTCGACGATGACCTCGTCGCCGTAGGCGTCACGCGCCTTGGACCCCTTGGCCAGCCGGCACTCCTGGCCGCCCAGGCGCATGGTGCCGCCGAGATCGGAGGCCTCATCACGGATTTCGATCTTGCCCTCCGGATTGAGCCACTCGGTGATCAGGCCCACCACCGGATGCTGGGTATCGTGGGTGAACTCGGTGGAGTTGGCATCGTCCCAACCTGCCACATGCCGAGCGTACTCGATCACCGCTACCTGCATCCCCAGGCAGATGCCCAGGTAAGGAATGTCGTTTTCACGGGCGAAGCGCGCGGTGGCAATCTTGCCTTCGACCCCGCGCTCACCAAAGCCACCCGGCACAAGAATCGCGTCCTTGCCTGCCAGCCGCTCGGTGCCGTGACGCTCGATATCCTCGGAGTCGATGTAGTCGACGTTGACCTTCACGCGGGTCTGGATACCCGCGTGGATCAAGGCTTCGTTGAGCGACTTGTAGGCGTCCAGCAGCTCCATGTACTTGCCGACCATGGCGATGTTGACCGACTTCAGCGGATTGAGCTTGGCATCGAGCACCTTGACCCACTCGCTCAGATCGGCCTCGCGGGCTTCCAGACGCAGCTTGTCGCAGACGATGTCATCAAGGCCGTGCTCGTGCAGCATCAGCGGAATGCGATAGATGGTATCGGCATCCTGAAGCGGCACCACCGCACGCTCTTCGACGTTGGTGAACAGCGCAATCTTGCGGCGCTCGGTCTCTTCCAGCTCGACCTCGCTGCGGCAGATCAGGATATCCGGCTGGATACCGATAGAGCGCAGTTCCTTGACGGAGTGCTGGGTCGGCTTGGTCTTGGTCTCACCCGCCGTCTGGATGTACGGCACCAGGGTCAGGTGCATGAAGATGGCGTTGCTGGCGCCCTTCTCGCTGCGGATCTGACGGATGGACTCAAGGAACGGCAGTGACTCGATGTCGCCGACGGTGCCGCCGATCTCGACCAGCGCTACGTCGAACCCTTCACCACCCTCGTACACGCGACGCTTGATTTCGTCGGTGATGTGCGGAATCACCTGCACCGTACCACCGAGGTAGTCACCACGGCGCTCCTTGCGCAGCACGTGCTCATACACTCGGCCGGTGGTGAAGTTGTTGGCCTGGGTCATCTTGGTCCGGATGAAGCGCTCGTAGTGACCCAGATCCAGGTCCGTCTCTGCGCCATCCTCGGTGACGAACACCTCGCCGTGCTGGAAAGGGCTCATCGTGCCCGGATCCACGTTAATGTACGGGTCGAGCTTGAGCATGGTGACCTTGAGGCCGCGAGCCTCGAGAATCGCCGCCAGCGAGGCCGACGCAATGCCCTTGCCAAGAGAGGACACAACGCCGCCGGTCACGAAGATATATCGTGTCATGGAGAACCTGTCGAAACGTGATCGGTAGGCCCGGCAGGAAGCCGCGCCAGGATGGGACGACAGACTAGCAGAATTCGATCAACGGCTCAATTTGCACAACAGGGAAGCTTCTTCTCTCTGCCCAACTCGCCAGCGCTTTGGCGCCCGCCCTCCTGATCGAACGGGCGCCAGCATCACTCTCGGTTTCTAGATATCGAGGTAGTCGAGGATACCCTCGCCCGCCTGGCGGCCTTCATACACGGCGGTCACCACGAGATCGGAGCCGCGTACCATGTCACCACCGGCGAAGATCTTTTCATTGGTGGTCTGGAAAGCAAAGCTGCCGTGCTCCGGCGCTTTCACCCGGCCACGCTCGTCAACCTCGATACCAAAGGTCTCGAACCAGGGGGCCGGACTAGGCTGAAAACCGAAGGCAATGACCACGGCGTCCGCCGCAATGATTTCCTCGGATCCTGGCACCACTTCCGGGCGACGACGTCCGTTCTCGTCGGCCTCGCCCAGCCGCGTGCGCACCACCTTGACGCCTTCGACTCGCTCCTCACCGACGACCGCCACCGGCTGCCGATTGAACAGGAAGTCGACACCTTCCTCCCGGGCATTGGCCACCTCGCGACGGGAACCCGGCATGTTCTCTTCATCACGACGATAGGCGCAGGTGACTTCCCTGGCGCCCTGCCGGATGGCGGTACGGTTGCAGTCCATGGCCGTGTCGCCGCCACCCAGCACCACCACCCGCTGGCCTTCCAGAGACACGAAGTCCTCGGGGTTCTTTTCGAAGCCCAGACGATGATTGACGTTGGCGATCAGGTAGTCGAGCGCCTTGTGCACGCCGGGCAGGTCCTCGCCGGGGAAGCCACCTTCCATGTAGGTGTAGGTACCCATGCCGAGGAACACCGCGTCGTACTTCTCGAGCAGCTCGTCGAAGGCAATGTCCTTGCCGACGTCGACGCCCAGGCGGAACTCCACGCCCATCTCCTCGAATACGGCGCGACGACGCTCCATGACGGTCTTTTCAAGCTTGAATTCCGGAATGCCGAAGGTCAGCAGACCACCGATCTCGGCGTACTTGTCATACACCACCGGCTTGACCCCATTACGCACCAGAATGTCCGCGCAACCGAGCCCGGCGGGTCCGGCACCGATGATGGCGACCTTCTTGTCGGTCCAGGTCACCTGACTCATGTCCGGGCGCCAGCCCATGGCAAAGGCCGTGTCCGTGATGTATTTCTCCACGGAGCCGATGGTCACGGCGCCAAAGCCATCATTGAGGGTGCAGTCACCCTCGCACAGGCGATCCTGGGGACACACCCTGCCGCATACCTCGGGCAGCGAATTGGTGCGATGAGACAGCTCTGCCGCCTCGAGAATGTTGCCCTCGCTGACCAGTTGCAGCCAGTTGGGAATATAGTTGTGAACAGGGCACTTCCATTCACAGTAGGGATTGCCGCAGTGCAAGCAGCGATGGGCCTGACTCGCCGCATCCATGGGCTTGAACGGTTCGTAGATTTCAGCGAACTCACGGGCGCGGGTGCGCGCCGCTTTCTTCTGCGGATCCTGACGACCGACGTCGATGAACTGGAAGTCGTTGCTCAAACGGTTTGCCATGATGTTCTCCTGCCTTGTTCGGGACGCCGTCGGGTTATTCGGGCTGACGCGTGGACTGGGCGAGCAGACCGCTCAGGCTCGCCGCCTTGGGCTTCACCAGCCAGAAATGGCGGATGAAGTCGCTGAAGTCCTCAAGGATCGCCTGGCCGCGTTGTGAGCCGGTCTCGGCAACATATTCCTCGATGGTCTCCCTCAGGTGTCTCCGGTAGGCCTCCATGGCCTCGGTATTGACGCGATGGATCTCCACCAGCTCGTGGTTGTAGCGATCCACAAAACAGCGATCTTCGTCGAGCACGTAGGCAAAGCCGCCGGTCATGCCTGCACCGAAGTTGACGCCAGTTTCACCGAGCACGCAGACGATGCCGCCGGTCATGTACTCACAGCAGTGATCGCCAGAGCCTTCGATGACCGCATGGGCACCGGAGTTGCGCACGCCAAAGCGCTCGCCGGCCGTGCCCGCAGCGAACAGCTTGCCGCCGGTCGCGCCGTACAGGCAGGTATTGCCGATGATCGCTGTCTTGTGGCTGTCGAACTGACTGTTCTTCGGCGGCGTGATGACGATCTTGCCACCATTCATGCCCTTGCCGACGTAGTCGTTGGCATCCCCTTCCAGGTACAGGTTGAGCCCGCGAGCGTTCCATACACCAAAGCTCTGCCCCGCCACGCCGGTAAAGCGTGCCGTCACCGGGGCATCGTCGAGACCAGCCTCGCCATACTGCTTGGCAATGGCCCCAGAGGTCAGCGCCCCCACCGAACGGTCACAGTTGGTGATGGTGAAGGACACGTCGGCCCCGGCCTTGGACTCGATCGCCGACTTGAGCGCATCGAGCACCTCGAGGTTCTTGGCACCAGGGTCATGTGGCACGTTGCGGCTGACCTGGCAGGACTGGGGCGCATCTGCCGGCACGTGATCGTTGGCCAGCAACGGCGTCAGGTCCAGCTTGTTCTGCGACGGTGTCAGGCCTTCAAACACCTCCAGCAGATCGGTGCGGCCAATCAGGTCGGTGAGCTTGCGCACCCCTACGAGCGCCATCAGCTCACGCACTTCTTCAGCAATGAAGCGGAAGTAATGCTTGACCATGTCCACCGTGCCGCGGAAGTGTTCATCACGCAGATACTGCATCTGGGTCGCCACGCCGGTGGCGCAGTTGTTCAGGTGACAGATGCGCAGGTACTTGCAGCCCAGGGCCACCATCGGCGCCGTACCAAAGCCGAAGCTCTCGGCACCGAGAATCGCCGCCTTGATCACGTCGAGACCGGTCTTCAGACCGCCGTCGGTCTGCAGTCGAATCTTGTCGCGCAGGCCGTTGATACGCAGCGCCTGATGCACTTCCGGCAAGCCTAGCTCCCAGGGCGAACCGGCGTGCTTGATGGAGGTCAGCGGACTTGCCGCGGTACCACCGTCATAACCGGACACGGTGATCAAGTCTGCATACGCCTTGGCCACACCGGTCGCGATGGTGCCGATACCCGGCTCAGACACCAGCTTCACCGACACCTGGGCATCAGGATTGACCTGCTTGAGGTCGAAGATCAGCTGAGCCAGGTCCTCGATGGAATAGATATCGTGATGTGGCGGCGGCGAGATCAAGGTCACCCCCGGCACCGAGTAGCGCAGACGGGCAATCAGCTCGTTCACCTTGCCACCCGGCAACTGGCCGCCTTCACCAGGCTTGGCACCCTGGGCGACCTTGATCTGCAGCACTTCGGCATTGACCAGATAGGCCGGAGTGACACCAAAACGACCAGAGGCGATCTGCTTGATCTTGGAGCTTCTGATAGTGCCGTAACGTGAGGGGTCTTCACCGCCCTCACCAGAGTTGGAGCGCCCGCCGGCCTCGTTCATGGCCTGCGCCAACGCTTCATGGGCCTCAGGAGACAGCGCCCCCAGGGACATGCCGGCGCTGTCGAAGCGTGGCAGCAGGTCCTCGACCGGCTCGACCTCCTCAAGCGGAAGCGGCTCTGCGGCGGGCTTGAGCTTGAGCAGGTCACGAATGGTGGCTGGATCACGATCGTTGACCAGTTGGGCAAACTTCTTCCACTTGCTGTAGTCGCCCTCCTGCACCGCCTCCTGCAGCGCCTTCACCACATCGGGGTTGTAGGCGTGATACTCGTGCCCGTGGACGTACTTCATCAGGCCGCCCTGGGAAATACCCTTGCGCGGCTTCCAGGCGTCCTTGGCCAGCGCCACCTGGGTCAGCTGAATCTCGTTGAAGCCAGTACCCTGAATGCGCGACGCCATGCCGGTGAAGCACAGATCCATGACTTCCGAGGACAGCCCCACCGCCTCAAACAGCTGGGAGCCACGGTAGGACGCCAGGGTCGAGATACCCATCTTCGACAGGATCTTGTAGAGCCCTTTCTGCAGGCCCTTGCGATAGTTCTCGCGAGCATCAGCGGGGTTGCCAGAGAGCTCACCGCTACGGTGCATATCGGCCATGACCTGATAGGCAAGCCATGGATAGACCGCCGTCGCCCCGACACCGAACAGCACCGCCATCTGATGCGCGTCGCGGGCATAGCCGGTCTCGACGATCAGGTTGACGCGAGGACGCAGGGCCTTGCGACCGAGTTCGTTGTGGATCGCGCCCACAGCCAGTGCCGGATGGATCGGCACCTGCCCCTGGGGAAGGTCAGCGTCGGACAGGACCAGAATGACCTTTTGCTCATGCACCGCGGCTTCTGCCTCACGGCAAAGCTCCAGCAGCGCAGCCTTGAGCCCCTTCTCTTCCGGGTCATAGCCCAGCGACAGGGTGTGACTGGCGAAGGCGGGGTCGTCCTGACTCACCAGGGCGGTGAACTTGCGTGGCGACAGGATCGGGGTGGTCAGCACGATCCGATGGGCGTGTTCAGGGGTCGCCTTGAACACGTTGCGCTCGGCGCCGATGCAGGTCTCAAGCGACATGACGATGGCTTCACGCAGCGGATCGATGGCCGGATTGGTCACCTGGGCGAACTTTTGACGGAAGTAGTCCGAGAGCATGCGATGCTTGCCCGACAGGACCGCCATGGGGGTGTCGTCACCCATGGAGCCGACGGCTTCCTGACCGCTTTCTCCCAGCGGGCGCAGCACCTGGTCGCGCTCTTCGAAGCTCACCTGGAACATCTTCTGCTGCACCTGCAGCGTTTCAGGGTCCATATTCTTGAAGGCGGCAAGCTCGGTCAGGGCAGACTCGAGGAACTGGGCTTCCTGCTTCAGCCAGCGCTTGTAGGGATAGGCAGACTTCAGCCGCTCATCGATGTCGCTGGTGTGCAGCACCTCACCGGTCTCGGTGTCCACCGCCAGAATCTGACCGGGACCGACACGCCCCTTGGCGACCACGTCTTCGGGCTTGTAGTCGTAGGTGCCGATCTCGGAGGCCAGGGTAATGAAGCCGTTCTTGGTGATCACCCAGCGGGCCGGACGCAGGCCGTTGCGGTCAAGCATGCACAGCGCCTGACGCCCATCGGTCATGACCACGCCGGCAGGACCGTCCCACGGCTCCACGTGCATGGAGTTGTATTCGTAGAAGGCGCGCAGGTCGCCGTCCATGATTTCCACGTTCTGCCAAGCAGGCGGCACCATCATGCGCACCGCACGGTGCAGCTCCATGCCACCGGTCAACAGCACCTCCAGCATATTGTCCATGCTCGAGGAGTCGGAACCGGTGGTGTTGACGATCTGGTCGAGGCTGGCGATGTCGGGCAGCCGCTCGGAGATGAAGTTCTCCTTGCGCGAGTTGGCCCAGCCACGGTTGGCCTCAATGGTGTTGATCTCGCCGTTATGGGCCAGCAGACGGAACGGCTGAGCCAGCGGCCAACGGGGGGCGGTGTTGGTGGAGAAGCGCTGGTGAAACACGCAGATAGCGGTTTCCAGACGCTCATCACCGAGATCCTGATAGAAGGCCGGCAGATCTACCGGCATGACCAGCCCCTTGTAGGACACCACTTCACTGGACAGCGAGCTTACATAGAAGTCGGGCTCATGAATCAGGGCCTGCTCGGCCAGACGACGAGCCATGAACAGGGAAACATCAAACGCTTCTTCCCCCGCACCCGGCTCGACAAACAGCTGACGGATCCGCGGCAGGCAGTCGAGGGCCATGGGACCACAGACACTGGGGTCGACCGGCACGTCGCGCCAGCCGATGACCTTGACACCACGCTGGGTCAGGCAGTCTTCCAGTGTCTGTCGGGCGGCCGTCTCGCGCTGGTCGTCATCCGGCAGAAAGATCACCCCTACGGCGTAGCGATCCCCCAAGGCCACATCAAGGCTCTCCTGAGCCACCTGACGCATGAAGCCGTCGGGCATCTTCAACAACAGCCCGCAACCATCGCCGGTCTTGCCGTCGGCCGCGATACCACCGCGGTGGGTCATGCAGGTAAGGGACTCGATGGCAGTGCTGAGCAATTCATGGCTAGCCTGCCCTTCCATGTGGGCGATCAGGCCAAACCCGCAGTTGTCACGGAACTCGCCAGGCTGATGAAGACCTTTGTTCATGGGCGCGCCTCGGGTGAAAGGGTTGTAGTCACAGCATTTTCGCGATATTGTTATCGGTTTTTCTTTTTATTTAGCGCCCACTCGGGCCATCGCTAACTGCAGGAAAAATGGGTTCCCAGCATAGCCAGCACCCCGCCCTTGCGCAATTACCCGCGACCTCCAGATAGATAAAAAAACACCGTAAATCTGAAGGTTGCACAGACAGGCAAGAAAAAAAACGTATCAGGTCAACCACTTGGAAGTGTTTTCCAGCAAGTTCGACTACCCCGATTTCGCCACTAGACTTTAGTCGTAAAAACTGTCGACACCCCATGCCGATCAGGCATATGACATACTGATCGACGCATGAACGCTGTTCGTGAACCTGCTCGCCATCCGCCCTGATTGCCTGTGACTGGCTGACAGACTGACGGAGCCCCCCCCCCTTGCATCAGTCTGTCGCGAGCGACGCTACCCTCAGACACGCAAACGCCCGCACAATGGCGGGCGCCGGCGATCCACGCTCGAGCAAAACCGGTCGGGCACTACCCTCTGCCGCAGCCCAGCATCAGCAACGCGGGAACTCCTTGATGCAATCGTGAAGGACCGCGGATGGCGTCTGATCATGGACGCAGGCCTTGCCGAGCTCCTGCAGCAGGATCAGTCGAATGCGATCGTCGAGATTTTTCTTGTCAAGCTTCATGCGTGACACGAAGTCCTCCACACTCATCTCGGCCGGCGCCGACACCGGGAGACCACAGCGCTCGATCAGCCGCCGTGTGCGGTCGACCGCTTCGCTATCGATAAATCCGAGCCGCATCGACAGGTCGGCAGCCATCATCATGCCCGCTCCCACTGCCTCGCCGTGCAACCAGGCACCGTAGCCCATATGGGCCTCGATGGCATGACCAAAGGTATGGCCCAGATTCAACAGCGCCCGAACACCTTGCTCGGTTTCATCCAGGGCCACGATCTCGGCCTTGATCGCACAGCTACGCTCGATGGCCGTGGCCAGAGCCACGTCATCCAGCCGACGTAGCGCGTCGAGCTGCTGCTCCAGCCATTCGAGAAAAGCGCGATCGTAGATAAAGCCGTACTTGATCACCTCGGCAAGCCCGGCGGACAACTCCCGCTGGGGCAGCGTCGCCAGCGTCGCCGTATCGATCAGCACGGCACGGGGCTGCCAGAAGGCACCAATCATATTCTTGCCCAGGGGATGATTGACCCCGGTCTTGCCTCCCACCGAAGAGTCCACCTGAGACAACAGCGTGGTCGGCACCTGAATGAACGAGATGCCACGCTGATAAGACGCTGCGGCATACCCGACCATATCCCCGATCACCCCGCCACCCAGGGCCACGAGCGTCGAGCGGCGGTTGAAGCCAGCCTCCAGCAAGGCATCCCAGATGCGCGACACCCCTTCGATATTCTTGTACGCCTCCCCATCGGGCAGTACCAGGGTTTCGATACGCAGCGTTTCGTCCGCCCGGGCGAGCGCCGTCGTCAGGCGCTCGAGGTAGTGCGCCGCCACGGTCTCATTGGTCACCACCATCACCTGCCGCCCGGACAGGTGCGAGACCAGGCGCTCGCCCTGGTCCATCAGTCCCGCACCGATATAGATGGGGTAGCTACGCTCTCCCAGGGAGACGTTCAACGACAAGGGATCAGCAATCGATGCGGTGGTCATGAGGAAGCCTTGCAAGTCAGGGGGTCGAGAAGACGATGGACACGCCGCACGATATCGTTGACCACGGAGCGCGGTCCGCGGCGATCCGTACGCACTACCAGGTCGGCGGTGGCACGATACAGCGGGTCGCGCAGCGCAAACATGTCACGCAAAAGCTGCTCGCGATCACCGCGCTGCAACAGCGGACGGTTGCGATCCTTGGCGGTACGCTTGAGCTGCTGTTCCACGGTGGTATAGAGATAGATGACGGTGCCACCCTCCCGGATGCACTGTCGATTTTCCTCGCGCAGCACGGCGCCACCACCCGTGGCAATGACGACCTGGTCGTAATCGACCAGCTCGCTGATCATGCTGCTTTCACGATCGCGAAAGCCACTCTCGCCCTCGACATCGAAGATCCAGGGAATATCCGCGCCGCAGCGTGCCTGGATCTCATGGTCGCTGTCGTAGAAGGGACGTGACAATTCGGCCGCCAGCAGGCGGCCGATGGTGCTCTTTCCAGCCCCCATGGGGCCTATCAGAATCAGGTTCGGTACATCCTGCATCAGTGATTCGCCAGGCCGTCGTCGAGTATCCGGGGTGTAATGAATACCAACAACTCTACCTTATCGTTGACGTCCTCGGTATAGCGAAAAAGCCTACCCAGCACCGGCAGGTCACCCAGCAAGGGGGTCTTGTAGAGGGTATGCAGCTGCTGCGTGGTCAAAATTCCGCCCAACACCACGGTTTCACCGTCATCCACCAGCACCTGGGTCTGAATCTCGTTGGTATCAATAGCGGGCTCGCCGTCGATGCTCTGCTCGGCCAAGGTATCGTTGTTGATGGTCAGATCCATCACCACCCGGTCGTCACCGGTGATCTGTGGCGTTACCTCCAGCGCCAGCACGGCCTCCTTGAACTCCACGTTGGTGGCGCCACTGGAAGTGGACTCCTGGTAGGGAATCTCCGTACCCTGCTTGATCAGCGCCGTATGCTGATTGGAAGTAATCACCCTGGGCTCGGAAATGGTCTGGCTCTTGCCTTCGCTCTCCAGCGCTCGAAGCTCCAGGTCCAGCAGCACGTCACCGGCCAGATAGCCGATGTTGAAAGAGTTACCCGCTTCCAGGGCATCTCCCAGGTCCACGGACATGCCGCCGTAGGTATCCCCTCGATTGCCCGAAATCACATCCCCGATGGTGATATCCCCACTATCGCCGACGGTCTTGCCATGGCGACTGCTGACACCCCAGTTGACGCCGATTTCCTCGGCGGTATTGTCCCTGGCGACGACGATACGCGCCGAGATCTGTACCTGCTTGACCGGTACATCGAGCCGCGCCAGGGTTCTTCTGATCTCGAGCAGCTGAGCCGGCACATCCTGGATCAGCAAGGTGTTGGTGCGCGGATCCGTGGCGACCCTGCCGCGCTCGGTCAGCAGACCAAAGCCACTCTCACCTCGCAGCAGCGCGGCCAGCTCACTGGCCTTGGCATAGCGCACCTCGACATGCTCCGTCACCAGCGGCTCCAACAGGTCGCGTCGAGAAGCGGCCTCCAACGAGAGTCGGTCCCGCTCGGCAAGCTCCGCCACCGGGGCCACCAGCAGGATATCGCCCTGGCGGCGACTACCCAGCCCCTGGGTCTGCAGCACCATTTCCAGGGCCTGGTCCCAGGGCACGTTATCGAGATTCAGCGTGACGCGACCACTGACGCTATCACTGACCACGATATTGAGGCCGGTGAAGTCACTCAGCACCGACAGCACGGAACGCACCTCGACATCCTGGAAGTTCAGCGTGATCGGCGCGCCCTGATAGTCCGCCTGCGGATAATCTGCCGCCTGCACGCTGCAGGACGCCACTCCCAAGATGACCGGCACGAGCCAGAGCAACAGCCCCCGCCTGCGGTGCTTGCGGCCCTTCATCGGGCTGCGCCATGATTTCATCAGTCTCTGCATGTTCGCCCCGCGTCATTGAGTTGCTGTGGCGACGACGGACCCTGCTGGCCCTTCGCCCACCGACACCAGGCGATCCCGCCAGGCATAATGCTCCGGATGATCGGCTTCCAGCCTGACCGCATCGGGTTCGATGGCCGCCACCTTGACCGCTGGAGAGGCCAGCGACTGCCCCTCCATTACGGCATGCACCCGCCCTCCAGGCGTCTCGAACAAGGCCCAGCGCTGGGACTGGCGCTCCAGCACCCCGACCAGGGTCAATTCGTCCAGAGCAAAGGCGGCCAACCCTTGGGGATCGCGCTGCACCTGGCCGGCGAAGCGAAAGGGGCTTCTCGACTCGGCATACAGGTAGTGAAGAATCGGAAGCTCAACGCTCTCAGGCAGCTCTCCTGCCGGCTGGCGCCATTCGGTGGTCAGCGCCGCCGCCAGTCGTTCATCCAACGCTTCCAGGCTGTCGTGTTCACAGCCCGTCAAGACACAGCCCGTCATGACACAGGCCAGAACCAGCCACAGACGGGTGAACTCTCCCCGACAGCGGCTGCTCATTGACGCCGTACCTGCTCATCGGAGACTCGCACAGCGGCGGCCGACGCATCGCCAATACTGTAGGTCTGCACCCGAGCACTCAGCTCAAGCTGGCCTTCCACGGGCAGCAGACTGAAGTCGTGAATGGTCACCAAGCGCGGCAGATTGGCGAGGTCAGCGATAAAGCCACCGATGGCGTGATATCCCCCCCGCACCCGCAGCTCGAAGGGACGCTCCACATAGAGCGCCAGCGGACGAGGCTGCCACAGCGCCAGCTCCTGCAGTGCCAGCCCCCGGGCTCTGGCCTCATCCCCGATACCTTCAAGCAGCGAGGGGATATCAGCCCCATCCGGCAGCATCTGCCGACGCTCGCTGACCATCTGATCCAGATTCACCAGCACGCGCTTCATGCGATCCAGCTCCGCCAGCTCACGCGCCCGCGCTTCAAACTCCCCGATCGCCTGCTGCTCCTGCAGCTCAAGCTGCTCCAGGCGTATCGCCAGCGGTCGCACGTAGCACACCAGCGTCACAACAAGCGCAACGCAAAAGGCGCTGGAGCCCACCAGCACGCGCAACATCCATGGCCAGCGCCCGGCCTCACCCAGCTCCAACCGTCGCCAGTCGACCACACCCAAGCGACGCCACTCTTCCCTTAGGCGCAGCCACCGGGAGCGCGATGATGGCACCCCCGCTATCGCGTCGGCCCCATGCCCCACCGCCCTGCGCCTATCCAGTGACGGCATCATGGCCTTGGCCTCTCGACGGCGTGGGACGCCAGCTGCAACTGCACGACAAAGTGCTGGCGACCATGCTGTGCCCCTACCCGAGACAGCTGCGGCTCCAGGAACGTCGGCACTCGCTCAAGGGCACGCAGCTGCTCGACCAGGCGCGCACTGTCGACCGCCTCCCCCTCGAGGATAAGCGCATCATCGCGGCGCTCGACCCGGTCATAACGCACGCCATTGACCAGCGTCGCAGCCAGACCATTGACCACATCCAGGGTCTGCCGACGCTGGTCCTGCAAGCGAGACAGCAGTGCCTCTTCCTGGTCAAGCAGCGCCAGCTGCCGGTCAAGGTCCGCCATTTCCCGCGACGTTGCCTCGAGCTGCGTCATCGCCTGCTGCACGTGCTGGTCGCGCTCAGCCATCAACGACAGCTGCCACTGCAGCCACAGCGACGCCAGCAAGGCCACTCCCACGCCTGCTGCTGCAGCCATGACCACCGTCAGCCAGAAGCCATGGGTACGCCGCACCCTGGCCGCGTCGCGCCAATCGAGCAGATTGATGCGCACCCGGCTCATGCCCGCCCCCTCAGCGCCAGGCCACAGGCGGTCAGCAGCGCGGGGGCCTCGGCGCGCACGGCGTCGACGTCCAGGGATGATGCAATGCTCATGCCCTCCAGCGGATCGACCAGGCTGACCGGCAATCCGATCGACTCAGATAGCCGTTCGGCGAAGCCGCCGATCAGGCTGGTGCCCCCCGCCACCAACAGGCGACTCAGCGGGCGAAATCCTCCCGACACGCGATAGAGCTGGAGCGAGTTTTCGATATGGCCGATCAAGGTATCGAGAAACGGCAGCAGCACGGCCTGCCCATAGTCCCCCGGCAAGCCGCCGCGTTTCTTGGCGAAACCCGCTTCATCAAGACTCATGCCGTAGTGACGCTGGATGGCCTCGGTCAACTGCATGCCGCCGTAAAGACTGTCGTGGCTATAGATAATCCGCCCTGCCTCAAGCACATGCAGCGCATTGAGATAGGCACCAACATCCACCAGCGCCAAGGCCTCATCCCCCATCTGCAGACGCCGATAGAGCCCAGCCATGGCTCGTTCGATGGCAAAGTTCTCCACATCGACGGCGGCCGGCACCAGCCCACTGGCCTCCAGCGCCTGGGTCAATTGCTCGACATCGTGGCGTCGACACGCCACCAGCAACCACTCCCGAAATGCCGGATCATCGACACACTCACCGAGGCATTGAAAGTCGAATGCCACCTCACGGAACGGAAACGGAATGTGCTTGTCAGACTCCCACTCGATCCGGGCTTCGACCTGGTCCTCGTTCAAGTCCGCCGGGAAACGCAGCAAGCGTGTGATCGCCGCTCCAGAAGGGACCGCCACGGCGGCATGCCGACTGCGCGGGGCGGCGCGCTCGACGACACGGGACAAGACCTCGATCACCTCGCCCATATCGCGAATACGGCGTTCGACCACGGCTCCCTGGCGCAAGGGTCCCACCGCATGGCTGACCACTCGGTGGCCACCCGCTACCGACTCAAGCTCGATCAGCTTGACCGTGGCAGACGTGATATCCACACCCACCAGGCCATTGGCCCTTGAGGTAAACCACATGTCGTCGTCGCATCCGCAGCTATGGCATGCACCCGATGCACATTACCGTGGTGCCAGCCTAGCCAACCGTAGGCAAGAGGTTACTGATCTATGCCACGACTTTGTGCAACAAGGCGGGTAATTCGTCACAAAGGTGGTGACGGCTGCGCCCAGTTCCTATAATGGCCGACGCAAAGGATTGCCTTTTTCAGTGATATACCCCGCCGTTTTCGTTTTCAGCATGGACACCGCGATTTCATGAAGTATCTCAGAACGCTCTTATTCTCTGCCGTGTGGCTAGTGATCTCACTGGGCGCCGCAGCAGCCTTGGGTGTCGTTGGTGCCGCCCTCTATTTTGCGCCCGGTCTTCCCGATGTCCGCCAGCTGCAGGACTTCGAGCTGCAGACCCCGCTGCGCATCTACACCAGGGACAACCAGCTGATTGGCGAATTCGGCGAGGAACGCCGTATGCCCGTCGATTTCGATGAGATCCCCGAGCCCATGCTGCAGGCCCTGATGGCCGCTGAGGACGCGGCGTTCTTTGAACACCCGGGGGTGGATCCGAAAGGGCTGGCGCGGGCCGTCAAGCAGCTGATCACCAGCGGCGGCACGCCCCAGTCCGGGGGTTCGACCATCACCATGCAGGTAGCGAGAAACTATCTGCTGACGTTGGACCGCACCTTTACCCGCAAGCTGCGTGAAATCCTGCTGTCGCTGCAGATGGAACAGATTCTGTCCAAGCAGGAAATCATGGAGCTGTACGTCAACAAGATCTTCCTGGGCCACCGCGCCTACGGCATTGCCGCTGCGGCAGAGGTCTATTATGACAAGCCGCTGGACGAACTGACCCTGGCCGAAAGCGCCATGATTGCCGGGCTGCCCAAGGCGCCTTCGTCCTTCAACCCGCTGGCCAATGCCGAACGCGCTCTGATTCGCCGCAACTGGATCCTGTTCCGCATGCGCGAGCTCGGGTATATCGACCAGGCAGCCTACGACGACGCCGTCCAGGCCCCGATCACGGCTAGCCGTCACGTCGCCCGTGCCGAAGTTCAGGCCGATTATGTCGCGGAGATGGCGCGGCAGTTCGCCACCGAGCGTTTCGGTGACGAGGCCTATACCGGCAGCTATCGCATCACCACGACCATCGACAGCGAGCTGCAGCCCATGGCGCGGCAGGCGCTGGCCAATGGCCTGATCGCCTACGATACCCGCCACGGCTGGCGCGGCCCGGAAGACACCGATATCCCGCAAAGTCTGGCAGAAGCGCAGGACCAGACCGAGCGCACTGGCCTGGAAGAAGAGCTGTCAGGCTCACCCGAGGTGATGGAAACCGCTCGTCGTGCCGCAGAACGCAGCCAGACAACGGTCGAAGGCATCGATGGCGACGTCAGCAACTGGCTGCAAGTGCTCGAGCGCACCCCCTCCTTCGGCCCCCTGGAGCCCGCCATTGTGGTGGCGACCGATGGCCGTGAAATGAAGGTCCTCACCCACGACAGCCAGTTGATCACCCTGGACTGGGCGGGCCTTGAGTGGGCAGCTCCTTACAAGAGCGCTCGCTATCGTGGGGCCAAGCCCACGGCAGCCTCCCAGATCGCCAGCCGCGGTGATCTCGTGCGCATTCTGCAGCGCGAAGACGACAGCTGGCGACTCTCCCAGCAGCCCGATGCGGAAGGCTCGCTGGTGGTGATGGATCCCAAGACCGGCGCGATTCTGGCCCTGCAGGCGGGCTTTGACTTCGATGCCAGCAAGTTCAACCGCGCCATTCAGGCACGTCGCCAGGCAGGCTCGATCTTCAAGCCGTTTATCTACCTGGCAGGCCTCAACAGCGGCGATGTGACCCCCGCCACCGTGATCAACGACGCCCCCGTCGTGCTCAACGACGGCAGCAACGAACTGTGGCGCCCATCGAACTCCAGCGGCGACTTCCTTGGCCCGACCCGTCTGCGCACTGGCCTGGCACGATCGCGCAACCTGGTCACCATCCGCCTGCTGCAAAGCATTGGCCTTGATCGCACCATCGACTTTCTGGTCGACTTCGGCTTCTCCCGAGAGCGTCTGCCTAACGGGCTGTCACTGGCCCTGGGTAGCGCCAGCCTGACGCCACTGGAGATGACCAATGCCTACGCCGTGCTCGCCAACGGCGGTTTCCGCGTCACTCCCTGGTTTATCGAAAAGATTACCCAGGGTGAGCAACAGACGCTGGTGGAAGAGGCAAGCCCGCGGGTGGCATGCCGTGAGTGCGAGGAAGGACAAAGCACCACCGAGATCGACGGCAAGACCTATGAAGTCGCTCCGCGGGTGGCCAATGCCCGCGCGGTCTACCTGCTGCGTGACATGTTGCGTGACGTGGTCGAACGCGGCACCGCTCGTCGCGCGCTCTCCCTTGAGCGCAGCGATATCGTCGGCAAGACCGGTACCACCAACGATCAGCGCGACGCCTGGTTCGCGGGCTTCAACGGCGACTACGCCACCACCGTATGGGTCGGCAAGGACGACAACACTCCCACGGCGGAGTACGGCGCCCAGGCCGCACTGCCGATCTGGGTCGACTTCATGGGCCAGGCGCTGGCGGGCAAGCCGGAGAACATTCCGCCGCAGCCGCCAGGTATCGTGACGGCCCGCGTAGACGCCAACACCGGCCGGTTACTCGGCGACAACCAGGGCGGTGGCATCGAGGAAATCTTCGACGAAGATCACATGCCCAGTGTCCAGCCCCGTCGCGTGGAAAGCGCCGTGGAGCGTCACAGCGGCTCCCAGGGCACTGGCGCCTACGAAGCTATCTTCTAGCCTCATCCCGCAAGTCGCTTCTCCCCCGCCCGGGGGAGAAGCAAGACTGCCGCCATGGCGGCATCCTGATCTCTTCCCCTAGCCTTATCCAGGTGACCACCACATGGTGCTTTCCCGCTTACGCACGCTGGCAGCCACACTGTGCTTCTTTGGGCTTTTTGTGCCGATATCGCCATCCCTGGCCGATTCCTTCTACGCCCCTGCAGCGCCTAACGACGACGCCCCCGACTTTATCGGGCATGTCGAATTTGGCTATACCCGCCTCTCCGGCAATACCAATACCGAGACCGTGCTGGGCAAGACCCAGCTGACCTGGCTTAACGGCGCCTGGCTATCGCGCTTTCGGGCCGAAGCCCGCCATGCCAGCGAGGACAGTGAAACCAGCGCCGAACGCTACATGACCTCGTTTCGTCAGCGCCGCGAGCTGGTAGGTCCTCACTATCTGTTTGCCTTCGGTCGCTGGGAGAAGGATCGTTTCAGCGGCTACGATCATCAGTTCACCGCCATTACCGGTTACGGCCGGCAGATCCTCGACTCTCCCCGCGCCCACCTTGAGCTTGAGGCAGGCCCAGGCTATCGCGCAGACATCCTGCCCGACGAGGACGATCAGCGCCTAGCCGTCGCCTACGGCGCCATGGAAGCCGGCTACATCCTGAGCGCCAGCGCCAGTCTTGAACAGGAACTCTCGGTCGAGACCACGCGCAAGAACTCGACGCTACGCTCTTACACCGCACTCGATACCCGGATCAATGCGCACATGTCGCTGCGACTGTCGCATGAGATAAAGCACAACTCGGATCCACCCGAAGACGCCGAAGCACGGACGGATCGAATTACGTCAGCCTCATTACGCTACGAGTTCTAAGACGACGTCAGCCTGGATCAGCGCCCGTGCCAGCGTTGGTGAACCATCCTCTCTCGACACACCAAGCTCTGCGCTCCCTGATTGAGCCCGCCCATACAAAAAAGCCCGTACAAAAAAAGCCCTCCTGTGGAGGGCTTTTTCATTACCGCATGACCATAGCGCCACGCTTGAGGCGGCACTCAGCTGCCGTAGACGTCGTCGATGGTCTTCAGCGGATAGTGCGAAGGGTAGGGCTTGCGTGCCACCCCTGAGTCGACAGCCGCCTGGGCGACGGCGGAGGTCACTCGCTCCAGCAGGCGCACATCCACAGGGGTCGGAATGATGTATTCCCGGCCAAAGCTCATGGCGTCACGCTCGTAGGCATCCAGCACCGCCTGAGGAACAGGCTCGCGGGCAAGGTCCTTGAGCGCATGGACCGCTGCTACCTTCATCTCCTCATTGATGCGAGTTGCACGCACATCCAGCGCGCCACGGAAGATGAACGGGAAACCCAGCACATTATTGACCTGATTGGGGTAGTCAGACCGCCCCGTCGCCATGATGACGTCCGGGCGGGTTTCCCGGGCCAGATCGGGATGAATCTCGGGATCCGGGTTGGTGCAGGCAAAGACGATGGGATCCTTGGCCATCTTGCGGATATGGTCGGCCGTCATCAGGCCGGGGCCGGACAGGCCGATAAAGACATCCGCACCATCGATGGCGTCGTCCAGGGTGCGCTTGTCGGTATCTACCGCAAACATCGCCTTGTGCTGATTCAGGTCTTCCCGCCCGCTATGGATGACTCCCTTGCGGTCGAGCATCACCAGGTTGGCGGGATTCGCCCCACAAGCCACCAGCAGCTTCATGCAGGCAATTGCAGCAGCACCAGCCCCCATGCAGACGATCCGCGCCTGCTCAAGCGACTTGCCGGCGATATCGAGCGCATTCAGCATGCCCGCCGCCGTCACGATGGCGGTGCCGTGCTGGTCATCATGGAAGACCGGGATCTTGCAGCGCTCGACAAGGGCCTGCTCGATCTCGAAGCACTCCGGCGCCTTGATGTCCTCGAGATTAATGCCACCCCAGCTGTCGGCAATGCGTGCCACCGTGTCGATGAACGCCTGCGGACTCTCGGCATCGACCTCGATATCGACCGAGTTGATGCCGGCAAAGCACTTGAACAGCACCCCCTTGCCTTCCATGACCGGCTTGCTGGCCAGCGGACCGAGGTTGCCAAGGCCAAGGATGGCAGTGCCATCGGAAATCACCGCGACGGTGTTGCCCTTGCCGGTATAGCGATAGGCATTCTCCGGGTCCCGAGCGATTTCGCGGACGGGCTCCGCCACGCCAGGACTATAGGCAAGCGCCAGGTCCTTGGCGGTGGCCGTCGGCTTGGTCAGCTCGACCGACAGTTTGCCGGGAATGGGAAGTGCGTGATAGTCCAGCGCAGCCTGCTTCTTTGCGTCTGTCATGCTTGGTGTCCGGATATCCTTGTGGAACGTGGCCACACAATATAGAAAAATATTCCATTTCTCAACATTGGCACCAAAAGCGATATTTACACGCTCGTTTGAAGATGTTCGCTGACAATGTCGACAACTTTTGCTGCATTGCACCAACGTCTAACAAAGCGCTGAATCCATCAGCCGAGCGACGCAACAGTCCTTAGAAGACTAGACCTCAGCGACATCTTACGCATTGATGCGCCGCAACAGCGATACCCAGAAACGTGGTGCGATGCGTCCTCCAGATACAACAAACCCGCCAATGCTGGCGGGTTTGTGACGGGCAAAGCCCGAGCGTCATCATGACATTGCGCCGTCGCCTGACGACGGCGCCCATCAGACGATCAACGCTTGAGTGCAGCACCGAAGCGCTTGTTGAAGCGCTCGACGCGGCCACCGGTGGTAGCCTGCTTCTGCTTGCCAGTGTAGAAGGGGTGGCACTGAGAGCAGACGTCCAGGTGCAGGTCGTGACCGACAGTGGAGCCGACTTCGAAGCTGGCGCCGCAGGAGCAAGTCGCGTTGACCGTCTTGTAATCCGGGTGGATACCTTGTTTCATCGTGAACCTCACTTTTCGGTATGCCGCCACCTGATCCATTGCCAGGCACCGCATACAGGTAATGGCACGGCCATCGTGCATGCTGTGACGCACCACCGTGCCGGCCGGTGAACCGCCTGCCTGTTACAGGCGGCGGAGCATTCTAGCAGACTTCATTGTGGAGGCCAATTGCCTGACACCCCTGCCCCGCGCGTACTGCGCATTGCTATTCCCTCACCTCTGCGCAGACTGTTCGACTACCGTCCTGGCGGCCCAGTTCCGCCCGACGGCTGGCAGGAGGGCCTGCGCGTGCGCGTCGAATTCGGTCGTCGGCAGGTGGTGGGCGTCATCGTGGCCTGCGCCGATGACAGCGACTTCCCACTGGACAAACTGAAGCCCATTCAGAGCTGTATCGACAGCACGCCGCTACCGGCGGACTGGCTTTGGCTGTGCCGGTTCACCGCACGCTACTATCAACATGCGCTGGGCGACACCCTGGCACATGCCATGCCGGTGCTCCTCCGCCAGGGGCGACCACTGCAGGCCCGCACCCGTGAACGCTGGATGATCAATGCCAACGCCGACCGCTCGCGACTGGGACGCGCGCCTCGACAGGCCGCACTGCTCGAGATGCTGGGCCAGCATCCGCATGGCCTGACGACCCAGGTGGTCCTGGCACAGTCCTTCAGCCGAGACCAGCTGGGCTCCCTGGAAGCCAAGGGACTGATCATCCGCCATGAGGAAGCGCTCGCCGCGGCCCCCACGGACGACACCAAGGGCCTTCTCGCCAGCCCCGCCCTCAGCCTGAACGACGAACAGGCGAAAGCGCTCAATCGGTTGCACCAGGGCCTGGATCGCTTTCACCCGTGTCTGCTGCACGGTGTCACGGGAAGCGGCAAGACCGAGGTCTACCTGCAGCTGATCGAGGCCGTCGCGGCCAAAGGTCGCCAGACCTTGGTGCTGATTCCGGAAATCGGGCTTACCCCCCAGACCCTGGGACGCTTCCGCCAGCGCTTCCGTGTGCCCGTCGTTGCGCTGCACTCCGGTCTGACCGACCATGAACGCCTGGATGCCTGGGAAGCCGCTGCCAGCGGCAGAGCACTGATCATCATCGGCACCCGCTCGGCCATCTTTACGCCGCTGGCGAGGCCAGGCCTGATCATCGTCGATGAAGAGCACGACGGCTCCTTCAAGCAGCAGGACGGACTGCGCTACCATGCGCGAGACCTGGCGGTGGTGCGCGCCAAGCGCGACCAGATCCCGCTACTATTGGGTAGCGCTACACCCTCATTGGAAAGCCTGCATCGCGCGTTGACAGGGGACTACGCCCACCTGCGGCTGACCAAGCGAGCCACCCGCCACGCTCCCGCTCGCCTGGAGCTTGTCGACCTGAAGGGGCGCACTCGCCGCGGAGGCCTGATTCCACCGGTTATCGACGCCATCAAGGCCACTCTGAGCGCCGGACATCAGGTCCTTGTGTTCATCAATCGCCGCGGCTTTGCTCCTACCCTGTCCTGCCATGCTTGCGGCTGGATGGCGGACTGCGATCATTGCGATGCACGCATGACGTGGCATCGCCAGCCTCCGATGCTGGCCTGCCACCACTGCGACCGCCGGCGAGTCCTTCCCGACGCCTGCCCAGAGTGTGGCAGTGCTGACCTGCGCCCGCTGGGCAGCGGCACCGAGCGCACCGAGGAAAGCCTGGCGGAGAGTTTTCCCGACGTTCCCGTGCATCGTATCGATCGTGACAGTACCCGTACCAAGGATGCCCTGGAGAAGATGCTGACGGAGGTGCGCCGGGGCGAGCCGGCCATCCTGGTGGGCACTCAGATGCTTGCCAAGGGACACCATCTGCCTCACGTCACGCTGGTGGTCGTGGTCAATGCCGACGCCGGCCTCTATGCCAGCGACTTTCGTGCCCTCGAGCATTCCGCCCAGCTGCTCGAGCAGGTGGCCGGCCGCGCCGGGCGCGCGGCCCACCCGGGCAGGGTGCTGGTACAGACCATGCACCCGGACGACCCGAACCTCCGTTTGCTGGCAGACCGGGGTTATGACGCTCTGGCCCAGACACTGCTGGATGAGCGACGCATCGCCGCCCTTCCTCCCTACCGTTTCATGGCCCTGCTGCGCATGGAGGGGCCTCGAGAAGAGGCACTGACCACCCTGGCACGAGAGCTCGCCCGCGAATTGCGCGATCACATCAAGCAACAGGCGCTCGAACTCGACTGCCTCGGCCCAGTGCCCGCCCCCATGGAGCGGCGACAGAATCGTTACCACTTGCAGCTGGCGCTGATGTCTGACAAGCGCAGTCAGCTGCACCCTGCCCTGGCGTGGCTGGCACAGCGGCTGGAGGCCTGGCCCGACGCCCGACGCGTTCGTTGGTCGATCGATGTCGACCCTCAGAGCCTGAGCTGATCCGGAATTTCCATGAGCAGACGTCCGGCCTTTAAAGGCTGGACGCAATGATCGATAATGCACGGTCTGCCTGCCGACTGGCGCCCTGATCGCCGCGCTCGGCCACCGTGCCACAGGACATAGACGCCTCATGAAAGACACTATCGTTGCGCTGCTGGATGCCGCCCTTGCCGAGCTCAAGCAGCAGGAAGTCATTCCCCAGGAACTCGCCCCCACCTACAAGGTCGATCCGACCAAGGACAAGGCTCACGGTGACTACGCCACCAACCTCGCCTTGATGCTGGCCAAGCCCGCCAAGTCAGCCCCGCGCCAGATAGCGGAAAAACTGGTGGCCGCTCTCCCGCAAAGCGATGCTGTCGCCAAGGTCGACATCGCGGGCCCAGGCTTCATCAACTTCTTCGCCGCCACGGATGCCGCTGCCCAGGTCGTGCGCCACGTGCTGGATGCTGGCGATACGTTCGGCCGCAGCCTGACAGGCCAGGGAGAGAAGGTGCAGGTGGAATTCGTCTCGGCCAACCCGACCGGCCCGCTGCACGTGGGACATGGCCGTGGCGCTGCCGTCGGCGACTGCCTGTGTCGCCTGCTTGAGGCCACCGGCTACGACGTCACCCGCGAGTTCTACTACAACGATGCAGGCGCTCAGATCAGCAACCTGGCGCTGTCCGTCCAGGCCCGCGCCAAGGGTCTCGGGCCAGACGACGCAGGATGGCCGGAGGACGGCTACCGCGGCGACTATATCACCGACGTGGCCAACGCCTACCTGGCCGGTGACACCGTCCATGCCGACGATCGCCATGTGACCGGCAAGGGCGATCCCGATGACCTCGAGGCCATCCGCGACTTCGCCGTCGCCTATCTGCGCCGGGAGCAGGATCTCGACCTGCGCGCCTTCGGCGTCAGCTTCGACGTGTACTTCCTGGAGTCCTCGCTGTACGAAGACGGCAAGGTCGAGGAAACCGCACGCCGCCTGACGGAGAATGGTCACACCTATGAGCAGGACGGCGCTCAGTGGCTGCGCACCACGGACTTTGGCGATGACAAGGACCGGGTAATGCGCAAGAGCGAGGGCGGCTACACCTACTTCCTGCCGGATGTGGCGTACCACCTCGACAAGTGGCAACGGGGTTTCACCACCGTCGTTAATGAGCAGGGGGCGGACCACCATTCCACCGTGACCCGGGTACGCGCAGGGCTGCAAGCCCTGGACGTGGGTATTCCCAAGGGCTGGCCCGACTACGTGCTGCACCAGATGGTGCTGGTGACCCGTTCAGGGGTCGAGGTCAAGCTGTCCAAGCGCGCAGGAAGCTATGTCACCCTGCGAGACCTGATCGATGAGGTCGGGCGAGATGCCACCCGTTTCTTCCTCGCTGCCAGGCGGGCAGACTCCCAGCTGACCTTCGACATTGATCTGGCGCGCTCCCAGTCCAATGACAACCCGGTCTACTACGTGCAGTACGCCCACGCCCGCGTCTGCAGCGTGCTGCGCAAGGCTGAGAGCGAAGGCCTGGCCTTCGACCACGCCACGGGCATGGCCAACTTGGGCCTGCTCGAAGCGGATCAGGAAAAGGCGCTGCTCAATCGCCTGGCCCGCTACCCCGAGGTGGTCGAACACGCCGCCAAGGCTCGCGAGCCCCAGCAGATCGCCCAGTATCTGCAGGACCTCGCTGCCGATTTCCACAGCTGCTACAACGCCTGCAAGGTCATGGTCGAGGACGCTGCCTTGCGCAATGCCCGCCTGGCACTGGGCCTTGCTGCCCGCCAAGTGCTGCGTAATGGGCTTGACCTGATGGGCGTCGGCGCGCCGGAGGAGATGTAAGCCATGGCCACTCGCAAGGCGCCGCCCCGCAAGCGGGGAGCCACCAGCAGCCAGAAGCGCAAACAGCCCTCCACGCGCGGCCGCGGCGGCATTCCCGGCTGGCTGTGGGCGGCCGTCGGCCTGGCGGCTGGCTTTCTGCTGGCACACCACCAGAACGGCACCGCGCCATGGCAGGATCCGCGATCGCCGATCGCTGCGGTACTGCCCAAGCCATCGAGCAATGATGGCCAGGGCGGTGGAACAAGTAGTACTTCCACCAGCGGCGGACAAGGTCAGAGCAGCGACAGCGAACCGCCCATGCCGACCTTCGAGTTCTACACCCTGCTCCCCGAGTCAGAGGTCATTGCGTCAGACGAGGAAGTGCCCGAGTCCACGGCTCGTCGACCGGAAGCGGCAACGTCCAGTGATGATTCCATCTCGGACGATGACCCCATTGCCGCCGTGATCGCCGCCAACTCCCGCGAGGACACATCGGCGAGCACGCCCTCCGAGACGCCCCGTAGCGCCGAACGCCGCTACATGCTGCAGGCAGCGTCATTTCGTGAAGTGGGTGATGCACGTCAACTGGCTGGCCGGCTCAAGGACTTCGGCTTGCTGGCCAAGATCAGTGAGGTCGAGGCCACCGGCGGGGCGACATGGCACCGGGTGCAGGTCGGTCCTTACAGCGACCGCAACGAGCTGGCACGCGCCCAGGACCTGATGAGCACCCAAGGTATCGAACCCTTGCTGATTCAACTGCAGAATTGATGCCTTACCCCGTCACTTGACGACGCCTTGCTGACACCTCGAGGCCCGCTTCCTGATCTACCCCAGGAGCGGGCCTTGTTGTTTTCGACACGGCATCAGCCATATGGCTCATTTTCTTTGCCCTCTATCATATCTCTGAATATGCTCAGGCAACTCTCACATTTAGAACGCATCTTTCACGTACTGTGGTACAAGAAACAGTGACGTATCTCAGAAAAAACCCCAAAAACACGCCATACAAGCACATTTACATTTTCTAATTATCACGCGAATGAATGACTTAGATTAGAGCACTCATCCATACCTTACCTAATCACGCATACCAAAGTTTCCCCACCTGCCCATGTAGCCAGTATTACCACTTTGTCCTTATCACTAGCATGGTTTTCGCCAGCGCATGCCCATATGACGGGGTTACGTCAACAACCCTGAAACTGCACAACAATGGCGAATTCTGTCATTGAGCGTCGGCGCATTTTCCTCTACTTACAGGTGGACAGTGATGGCTGAAAGCAACGTTGAAACAGTGAACACAACCGCGTTCCTTGATGAAGATGGACTGACAGGCGGCAATGCTGGTGGTATCAATGATCTCCCCGGCACGGATATCACCACCCAGGGTCTGATCAGTTTTTCCTATAACAATGGAACCCCTGCCAGCAACTCGCCTTTTACCTGGAAAACTACAGGTATTCAGGCAATCACGTCCGGCGGCTCCGCCGTGACGTACTCAGTGTCAGATGACGGCCTGACCCTGACAGCCGCTGACGAAGATGGCGAAAAAGTCTTCGAACTTGTCATGCAAGACACCTCTTCAGGTCTGTTTGAGGCGACACTTTTCAAGTCAGCCGACCATGGCATTCCCACGGCGGAAGACGATCTGCTGTTGCAGGTTGGCTTCACCCTGACCGACAGTGCCGGCGCCACCTCGAGCGACATGATCGCTGTCTTTATCGACGATGATTCGCCTGCCATCACTTACCAGGACGGCAGCGAAATCGAAGTATCCACCACACATACCGGCAACTGGACGCTCAGCGGCGGTGCTGACGGTCTGGAAGATGCCAGCGTCAAGGTGCCTGGCGACAGCACCAGCTATGCACTCGATACCGCCATTCAGCTGGACAATGGCGTGCTGACCATCAAGAGCGACGGCACCTGGACCTTCACCATCGACAGGGACGTCATCGAGGATGACCCTAAACTCAGCTTCACCGTGACGGCCAGCGACACCGACGGTGACGTCACCAGCCGTACCTTCAATACCACGGTAAAACTCAAGGCTGTCCCCGTCACGCCAGAGACGGACGATGATCCCGCCACCACCTCACCCACTGCCACCGTCGACGAAGACGGTCTAGAAGGCGGGGGCGAAGGTGGCGTCGGCGATGTGCCTGAAATGTTCGCCACGGCCCGAGGCGAGCTCGGCTACAGCTATGGTGCCAGTGGCCCTGCGGCCGGGGCCGACGCCTTTTCTTGGCACCTGGAAGATATGCCGGCGCTCACCTCTGGAGGCGAAGCCGTCAGCTATACCCTGAGCCCCAACGGCCGGGTCATTGAAGGCAAGACACCAGATGGCGAAGCCGTCATTACTCTGCAGCTCATGGATGTAGAGAAAGGCACCTATACCGTCTTTATTCGCCAACCGCTGGATCATTCCGACACCACCATGGAGGACAATATCGAGTTCTCCGTCGGCTTTACCATCACCGATGCCGAAGGCCTCAGTGCCGATGGCAAGCTAAACGTCGTCGTCAATGATGACTCCCCCAAGACCCTCAAAGATACAGCCTCTACAGACAGCGCCACAGCGGTGACGGTGGACGTCCTTGAGAACGACCGTCCCGGTGGCGATGGCAGCCAGGTGACAAAGGTGGATGTGCAGGGCGGAGCCGCTACCGGCACGGCCGAGATCAACGCCGACGGCACCGTGACCTTTACACCAAACGTCAACTTCGCAGGAGACGCCGTCATCACCTATACCTTGGTGGATGGCGATGGCGACCAAGCCACCGGCGAGCTGGCAATCAGCGTCGACAGCGCAGGAAACGTGGGCCCAGTCACGCCTGATAGCGATGGTGATCCGCTAACCAAGACGGAAATCACCGTGCTGGATGAAGAAGGGCTTGCGGGAGGGGTGCGAGGCGGCGCCAATGATGCGCTGACTACCGCAACTGTGCGCTTCGGCACGCTGGGATATGACTTTGGCATCTACGGAGCGGCGGATACCGGCGCCTTCCGCTGGGATCCCAGCAACCTGCCGTTGATCTCCACCGGTGGCGAAGCCATCACCTTCAACTTGAACGGCAACGGTCGCTCCCTGGTCGGCAGCACTGACTCGGGCGAGAAGATCGTTTTCATCCAGTTGACCGATGTGCCTACAGGTACTTACAAGGTGGTCATCACCAAGCCACTGGATCACCGCAACCCTGAGGTCGAGGACGATATTCGCCTGGTGGTTGGCTATACCGTCACCGATAAGCAAGGGTTGACGGCGGAAGGTGCATTGAAAGTCATCATTGATGATGACTCCCCCCTGGTGAAGGATGACCACACGTCCACCGATAACCAAAGCCCCATCACCTTCGACGTTCTGGCCAATGACCAGGCCGGAGCAGATGGCTCTGGGCAACTGTCTGCGACCGTAGCTGGCGGCGATAGCGTCGGCACCGTTGTGGTCAATGCCGACAACACCCTGACGTTTACCGCGGCTCAGGACTTCACCGGTAAAGCTATTGTCGAATACACCTTCACTGATGGTGATGGCGACATTGCCTATGGCAAGCTCAAGGTAGACGTCACCCAGACGGCCACAGGGCCGACGACGCCAGAAACCGACGGAGACCCTTCTTCCAGTGCTCCTCTCGCCATTGTAGATGAGGACGGTTTGCCGGGTGGAAACGAAGGGGGCATCGGAGATATTGCTGGCACAGCTATCGTAAAAACAGGTCAGCTGAATTACGACTTTGGCTCGTTGGGGCCTGCCGATCCAGCCGATGCGTTTTCCTGGGATCAGAGCTCGTTGCCGCAGCTGACCTCTGGGGGTAGCGACGTCACCTTCTTCCTCAACGGTAACGGTCGCTCCTTGGTGGGCTTTGACGATTATGGCCGGAAGGTGATCACCGTTCAGTTGCCTGACCTGGCGTCAGCAAGCTACAAGGTGGTGCTCCATCAGCCGCTGGACCACGCCAACCCGACAGAAGAAGACAACTTCGTACTGGACTTGGGCTATACCATCACCAACAGCGCTGGCGCTCAAGCCTCTGGCACGTTGAAGATCCTGGTGAATGACGACTCATCGCAGGCAAGAAATGACCGCGTTGATGCCGAGAACAACTCACCCATAACGCTGAACGTACTGGCGAACGATGCGCTGGGCGCCGACGGAGCCCACATCAGCAAGGCGACCGTGGTCGGCGGTGCGGACGTTGGCTCCGTGTCCATCAACAGCGATGGCACTCTGACCTTCACTCCTGCTCCCAAGTTTGAAGGGATTGCCAGGATCTCCTACACCCTCAAGGACGGCGACGGCGATACCAGCAGCGCGACGGTAACGGTCAATGTCATGGATAACGGCATCGTACCCACGACGCCCGAGACCGATGGTGATCCTAACACCACCTCCCCTGTCACCACCCTCGATGAGGACGGCCTGTCAGGTGGCCTGGCCGGCGGCAACGGCGATGTGTCCGGTGAAGTCGTGAAGACGACGGGATCTCTGGGTTATACCTTCGGCGAGGATGGTCCGGCCAGCACCGGCGCCTTCACCTGGCAGACGGCAGGTCTACCGTCGCTGACTTCTGGCGGTGATGCCATCACCTTTACCGTCAGTGCCAACGGCACCGTGTTGACGGGTAGCACGACCGATGGCACGACAGTACTGACCGCCAAGGTCACTGACCTTGCCTCCGGTAGCTACGAAGTGGTCCTTAGCGATGTCCTTGATCATCCGATGATCAATACCGAGGACACTATTTCCCTGGACCTCGGCTATGCGCTGACAGATGGTGATGGTGATGTCGTCACCGGCAAGTTGACTGTCAACCTCAATGACGACATGCCGGAAGTGTTCATGGCGGATCCTGCCTTCCTGGAAGATGGTGCGTCAGGTTCCCTCAACTTCGCTACCCATGCCGGCGCCGATGGTGCCGATAGCGTGGTGTTCTACGACGACATCGATGGCACCGCAGCGCTGGACAGCGCTGGTAACGCTCTGATCTACCTTGGCAAACCCCTGACCTACGCGCTGAGCGACGACGGCAAGATGCTGTCAGCGGTTACCGCTGACGGCGACGTTGCCTTCTCTGTGGCCCTGTCGGACGATGGGACCAGCTACTCGGTGATGGCCAGCGATGCCTTTACCACTGGCGAGACCAATGACGTCATCGTATCGACGGGAACCGCTGCCGAAGACCACAGCTTTATCGGCTACAACGTGGCGGATGCAGAGCCTGGCAACGATGTACTGATCAGTTCCAAGGGTCAGACCATCGTTCGTGATGACAACTCCCTGGGCGTCAAGGATGCCAAGATCAGTGCTGGTGAGGTCATCCGCGTCGACTTCCTCAACAATGCTGTCATCAGCAAGAGTCAAGCGTCCTGGGACAGCCATCAGTCCATCAGCCGCTACCAGCAGACGCTGCATGTTGATGGCAAGTCCAGCTCGACAGCGTCACTCTCTGTCTCCGCATTTGCCTTTGATGTCGACGGCGGCGCCGGCAGATCGGTACCTGCCCTGGGCAGTGGCACTCCTGTCGACCTGTCGGTCAGCGACATCTCGGTATTCGATGCCGTGGGTGTCGAGGTCACCTCGGAAATCACCCTGACCGATAACGGCAACAGCATCACCGTGGCCGGCATTCAGGACGGATGGCGTATCGAACTTGAGAGCAGCCAGCCCTTCCAGGCAGTGGAAATCACTGGCCAGGCGGGCAATGACCTTAGCCTCGGCGGCATGGAGTATCGCTCGGGCGGTGAAGGTGGCAGCCTCGATGTTACCTACGAGCTGACCGGTACCGATGGGGATGGCGACTACGCCGAAGGCTACCTGACCCTCGAGACCCGCGAGGAAGACAGCGTGCAGGCCGGTGGTGACGGCGATGACACTATCACCGCAGGCCACGGCGACGATGTCATCATCGGCGACGATGGCGGCAGCGCAACCATCATCGAGAACGGCAAGGACTACAACCTGGCTCTGGTGCTCGACTTCTCGGTGAGTACTGCGGCGTATACCGACATACCGAAAGACGGCTACCCCGGGTACTTCAAGACGCGTATCGAAATCTTGAGGGAGGCGGTCACCGAATTCGTCAATGGCCTCAAGGATCATGTCGGCGTCATCAACATGAACGTGGTGATCTTCAACGATCACGCCTACACCATGGAGTACAAGGACGTCGTCGGCAACAACCTGTTCCAGTCCATCATCGACCGTGTCAACGGCTGGGGCCCGGGTGGTTACACCAACACCGAAGACGCGTTCCGCAAGACAGAGACCTGGTTCAAGCAAGTCAGTACTGACGACGTGGAAAACCAGACCATCTTCTACACCGACGGTACGCCTCAGTTCTACATGGCGGGCGTGAACAACGACGCCAAGGTGTGGACGGCCAACACCACCCAGGTCACGATGCAGGAGACGGTAGATGCCTTCAACGACCTGACACAGTACACCGATGTGCACGCGGTGGGCTGGGATGAAACGCCCAAGACCCGCACGATTCTGCCCGACGATACCAACGTCTCGCAGATCACCCAGTACTTCGACAACACCAACGTGGTCGGGGAATCTACCGTCATTCTGGATGACGGCACCGAATTCACCGGCACCATTGGCGAGGCGGAGATTGTCGACACCCAGTTCGAGCTCAACCTGGCCTTGGCCACCGGCTCCAAGGAAACTGGATACAACGGTCTTGGCAACGACACCCTGGATGGCGGCGGCGGCAACGACATCATCTTTGGTGATACCACCAACAGTGACGAGTTGAGCTGGACCAATGGCGACACGGGAGCAAGCTTCGCTGCTGGCACCCATGACGGCATGGGCCTGAGAGGGGTATTCGAGTTCCTGACGTGGTCTCCGGAGCACGGTGATGGTGAAGCACCGACCAATGCCCAGCTCAGCGACTACGTTCGCGACAACTACGAATCGCTGCTGGAAACCACTCGCACCCAGGGCGGTGACGACATCCTGAGGGGCGGTGCCGGCGATGACATCTTGATCGGCGGTGGCGGTGCAGACACCTTTGTCTTCACTCTCGCTGACGCAGGCGTCGAGGGCTCGCCCGCGACGGACACCATTGTCGACTTCCACACCGGTGTCTATGGCGCTAGTGCCAGTGCCGACAAGCTGGACCTGTCGGATCTGCTGGAAGATGCATCAGAGGCGTCGCTGTCTGACTACCTGCTGGCAGAACAGCAAGGGGCCGACACCGTGCTGCACATCGACGCAGGTGGCAACATCAGCGCCGATGGCAGCAACGCCAGCCAGGTCATCGTGCTGTCCGATGTCAGCATGTCGGGCTCCAGCGATGACTTCCTCAAGGGTCTGTTGGAGAACCACCAGCTCGATATCGAGTAAGGCTTGCATTGAGCCCCTATCGATACCCGCAGTAGCAAGGAAGCAGTTGATGTAAAAGGAAGAAACAGCACCCGGCCTCGGCCGGGTGCTGTCGTTTACGGGCCCGGAGCGATGAATGCAGCGTCAGCCATGGCCAACGACAGTCTCCATGGCTACGCCACGAACGTATTCTGCCCCACCGCCAGCGCGATGCCCGCTGTGCCCGGTTGAAATCTCGGCATGGTGCCCACACCTCCCAGACTATCGTCTTCAACGAGGGACCCTTCCCTCGAAAGTCACAGGAAACCCGAGGCCGGTCGAATGCCGGGGTTTCCTCAAGGAGAATGCTCCATGACCACGATTGTTTCCGTTCGCCGCGGCGACCAGGTGGCGCTGGCTGGTGACGGCCAGGTGTCACTGGGCAACACGGTAATGAAGG
Source organism: Halomonas sp. DP8Y7-3 (assembly GCF_019801675.1). Lineage (NCBI taxonomy): Bacteria > Pseudomonadati > Pseudomonadota > Gammaproteobacteria > Oceanospirillales > Halomonadaceae > Halomonas > Halomonas sp. DP8Y7-3. The sequence goes on along the minus strand of NZ_JAHVIO010000002.1, from coordinate 72,911 downwards.
GCAACGCCAGCAAGGTGCGGCGCCTCTATCATGGCCAGGTGCTGGCAGGCTTTGCCGGCGGTACCGCGGATGCCTTCACCCTGTTTGAACGCTTCGAAGCCCAGCTCGAGAAGTATCAGGGCAACCTGGTCAAGGCAGCGGTGGAGCTGGCCAAGGACTGGCGCACCGATCGCGCTCTACGTCGTCTTGAAGCCCTGCTGGCGGTCGCCGACAAGAAGGCCTCGTTGATCATTACCGGCAATGGCGACGTGGTCGAGCCCGAGCGCGGCATCATCGCGATTGGCTCCGGCGGCAACTTTGCCCTGTCCGCCGCCCGCGCACTGCTGGAGAACACCGAGCTGTCGCCCCGCGAGATCACCGAGAAGTCGCTGGAAATCGCCGGTGACATCTGCGTGTACACCAATCACCACGTGACCCTGGAAGAGCTTTGATCATGACCCAGATGACACCCCGCGAAATTGTCCACGCGCTGGATCAGTACATCGTCGGTCAACAGGATGCCAAGCGCTCCGTGGCCATCGCCCTGCGCAACCGCTGGCGTCGCATGCAGCTCGACGGTGAGCTGCGCCAGGAAGTCACGCCGAAGAACATTCTGATGATCGGCCCCACCGGTGTCGGCAAGACCGAGATTGCTCGACGCCTGGCCAAGCTGGCCAAGGCACCGTTCATCAAGGTCGAGGCCACCAAGTTTACCGAGGTGGGCTACGTCGGGCGCGACGTCGAGTCGATCATCCGCGACCTCACCGAAGCGGCCATCAAGCTGGTCCGCGAGCAGGCCAAGGAAGAGGTCGGCCACCGCGCCGAGGACGCCGCCGAGGATCGCATCCTCGACGCCCTGCTGCCGCCGCCGCGGGGCCAGGAAGACGAACCGCGTCAAGACTCGTCCACCCGCCAGATGTTCCGCAAGAAGCTGCGCGAGGGTCAGCTCGACGACAAGGAAATCGAGATTCAGGTGTCTCCCCAGGCACCCAATCTGGAATTCCAGACGCCGCCGGGCATGGAAGAGATGACCAACCAGCTCCAGAGCCTGTTCTCGGGCATGGGCAAGGGCAAGACCGAGACCCGCAAGGTCACGGTCAAGGAAGCCTTCTCCATCCTGCGCGACGAAGAGGCCGGCAAGCTGGTCAACGAGGACGACATCAAATCCCGCGCCGTGGAGGCGGTGGAGCAGAACGGTATCGTCTTCCTCGACGAAATCGACAAGGTGGCCAAGGGCAGCGGACAGTCCAGCGGCGGGGAGGTCTCCCGCGAGGGCGTCCAGCGCGACCTGCTGCCGCTGATCGAGGGCTCCACCGTGTCGACCAAGTACGGCATGGTTAAGACCGACCACATCCTGTTCATCGCCTCAGGGGCCTTCCACCTGTCGCGTCCGTCAGACCTGATCCCGGAACTGCAGGGTCGTCTGCCCATCCGCGTCGAGCTGTCGGCGCTGACGCCGGAGGACTTCAAGCGCATTCTGACCGAGCCGTCCGCCGCCCTGACCCGTCAGTACGAGGCGCTGCTGGCCACCGATGGCCTGGAAGTGCAGTTCACCGACGACGGCATCGAGCGCATCGCCGAGATCGCCTATAACGTCAATGAAGGCACCGAAAACATCGGGGCTCGCCGCCTTCACACCGTGATGGAACGACTGCTGGAAGAAGCTTCCTTCAAGGGCTCAGACATTGGCAGCCCGCTGGTCATCGACCGCGCCTACGTCGATTCTCAGCTGGGTGAGCTGGCGATGGACGAGGACCTGAGCCGGTATATTCTGTAATACCGTGCCATGCCCGACGAGGCTTGAGCATCACCCCCCACGGGCCGCCGCGCATCGCGCCGCGGCCCGTGTCGTGATGGTAGGCTGTCATGACAATCCCTGATGAACAGCTTCAACCACAAGGGCCGCAGCAAGCGCAAGATCGGCATATCACTCCGTGGAGATCGACATGACAGCCCCTACCCCTACCCTGGTGCATTATCACAGGAAAGCGCGTGAGCTGGAGATTGGCTATGCCGATGGCTCACGCCACCGCCTGCCGGTGGAATACCTGCGGGTGTTTTCGCCGTCTGCCGAGGTTCGCGGCCACGGCGCCGATACCGCCACCCTACAGGTAGGCAAGAAGGATGTAGGCCTTGCCGATATTCGCCAGGCCGGACGCTACGCGCTCAAGCTTCACTTCGATGACGGCCATGACAGCGGACTCTACAGCTGGGACTACCTGGCCTGGTTGATCCGCGAGCGCGACGCCAACTGGGCCGACTACCTCGAACGCCTCGAAGCCGCTGGCGCCAGCCGCGAGCCGCTGGGTATCGAGATCCGTCAGCTGTAGCAGCACTCGTCTTTCCGAGGCCAGGCCACGGTCAAAGACAAGCCCGGCCCGCAAGGCTACAATGGCCGTTTTCTAGGCCCATCTCGCGACAGCTCACGACTCGGGAGTCCCATGGATAAGCGCACTACCCACTTTGGTTTTCAGGACGTGCCGGTCGACGAAAAGGCGTCACGCGTCGCCGATGTCTTCCACAGCGTGGCAGCCCGTTATGACGTCATGAACGACCTGATGTCCTTCGGTATCCATCGTCTGTGGAAGCGCCTCACTATCGAGCGCTCCGGTGTTCGCCCAGGCCACAGCGTGCTTGATATTGCCGGTGGAACGGGGGATCTGGCGCTCAAGTTCTCGCGTATGGTGGGCCCTCGCGGCAAGGTCGTTCTGGCCGACATCAACGCATCGATGCTGGGAGTGGGCCGTGACAAGCTGCTCGACCGCGGCGTCGGTGGCAATGTCGAGTACGTTCAGGCCAACGCGGAATGCTTGCCCTTTCCCGACAATACCTTCGACTGCATCACCATCGCCTTTGGCCTGCGCAACGTTACCGACAAGGATGCCGCGCTGGCGTCGATGGCGCGTATCCTGAAGCCAGGAGGCCGTCTGCTGGTGCTTGAGTTTTCCAAGCCCGGCAACCCCCTGCTGACCCGAGCCTACGACGAGTACTCGTTTCGCCTGTTGCCGAAGATGGGCGAAATGGTGGCGGGTGATGCCGACAGCTATCGTTACCTGGCCGAATCGATTCGCATGCATCCTGACCAGGAAACGCTGAAGGGCATGATGGAAACGGCCGGCCTCGAGCGTGTTGAATACACCAATCTCACCGGTGGTATCGTCGCCCTGCACCGCGGCATCAAGCTTTGAGGACATGATGGCCTTGACCCCGACCCTGCTGCTGGCCGGCATCGAGAAGACCGTCAACACCCTGCTTGCCCGCGACCCCGCTGCCCCCTCGCGGCTACGCCAGCTGGCGGGCCAGCGCGTCCTGCTGTGCCTGGAATCGCCGCCGGTGCAGCTGGGCCTGTGCTACCACCCTCAAGGGCTTGACCTGCTGCTGATCGACGAGGTCGAGGAAGCTGCCTGGGACGCGGTGGTCGAGCTGGACACGGATACCCTGGGACGCCTCGCCGGCGGTGCCGACATGGAGCGCCTGATGTTCGAGGGCCGCCTGGCGGTGCGCGGCAAGATCCACCTGCTGGAGGCGACCCGCGACCTGCTGCTGGACCTGGATCTGGACTGGGAGGCCGAACTCGCCCGCTGGCTGGGGGATCTGCCCGCCCACCAGCTTGCCGAAGGGCTGCGCGGTCTATCCCGCTGGGGACTTCGCACCCAGCGGGAACTGTGCGCCGATGTCTCCGAGTACGTGTTCGAGGAAGCCCGCTGGCTGCCCGGCCGCCACCAGCTGGAAGCCATGCGCGACGCCCTGACCGAGCTAGAACTCGCCACTGATCGCACCGAAGCACGCCTCAAGCGCCTGACCCGCCGCCTGGCCCAGGAGAACGACGCCCCATGATCCTTCGCCCCCTGCGCATCATCTGGGTCGTCACCCGCTATCGCCTGGATACCCTGCTGCCACTGGAGAAACTACCCTGGTGGCTACGCCTGGTATTCACCTGGTCGCCGCTCAAGCTGGTGCCCGTAGGTGAACGCTCACGGGGTGAGCGGTTGCGCCTGGCGCTGGAGTCGCTGGGACCGATCTTCGTCAAGTTTGGCCAGATGCTGTCGACGCGACGAGACCTGTTTCCCGACGACATCGCCAACGAACTCAAGCGACTGCAGGATCAGGTACCGCCCTTCCCTGGCGAGCAGGCAGAAGCGCTGATCGAAGAGTCCCTGGGTGAACCGCTGTCGGCGCTGTTTGCCGAATTTTCGCGGGAGCCGCTGGCCTCTGCATCGATCGCCCAGGTTCACACGGCGCGCCTGCACGATGGCCAGGATGTGGTGGTCAAGGTCATCCGCCCGGGCATTGACCGGGTCATGCGCCAGGACATGTCGCTGATGTATCTGCTGGCCAAGGCCCTGAGTTTTCTGCCCGAGGCACGCCGGCTGCATCCGCTGGAGGTGGTACGCGACTACGAGGTCACCCTGTTCGATGAACTGGACCTGACCAAGGAGGCGGCCAACACTTCCCAGCTCAAGCGCAACTTCGAGCGCTCGCCACTGCTTTACGTACCGTCGATCCACTGGCCGCTGACGCGCCAGAAGGTCATGGTCCAGGAGCGTATCCACGGCGTTCCGGTGGCCGATATCGATGCCCTCAAGGCCCAGGGGACAGACCTCAAGCGGCTGGCAGAGCGAGGCGTCGAAATCTTCTTCACCCAGGTCTTTCGCGACAATTTCTTCCATGCCGATATGCACCCGGGGAACATCTTCGTCTCCCGCCAGAATCCGAGCGATCCCCAGTACATCGCCATCGACTGCGGCATCGTCGGTAGCCTGACAAGGGAAGACCAGGACTATCTGGCCCGCAACCTGCTGGCCTTCTTCCACCAGGACTACTACGAGGTGGCGGCGCTGCACATCGAGTCCGGCTGGGTGGCAGAAGACACCCGCGCCAACGAGTTCGCCGCCGCGGTGCGTACCGTGTGTGAGCCGATCCTCGAAAAGCCGCTCAAGGATATTTCCTTCGGCCAGGTGCTGCTGGGACTGTTCCAGACCGCACGGCGCTTCAACATGGAAGTCCAGCCACAGCTGGTGCTGTTGCAGAAGACCCTGTTGAATATCGAGGGACTCGGCCGCCAGCTCTATCCCGATCTTGACCTGTGGGCCACCGCCAAGCCGTATCTGGAGCAGTGGATGAAAGAGCGCGCCGGCGCCCACGGACTCTGGGACTCCTTCAAGCGGCAAGCGCCGGAGCTCACCCGCCAGCTACCGGAACTGCCCGTGCTGGCCCACAAGGCGCTGTCGGAAACCGAAAAGCGCTCCCGACAGGTCACTCAGCAGGCCGATGTACTGACCCATATCCTGAGTCAGCTCACCCGCCAGGCCAAGCGCGTCCGACGGACCCGCCTGGGCCTGGCGCTGGCCGCCGTCGCACTGGCTTGGCAGCCATTGACGGCATGGCTATCGGGCCAGCCATGGCCCGTCCTGCTGGCGGCAGGCATTGGCACCCTGCTGGTGATCTGGAACTGACCCTTCATGGAACCTTCACCGATGAGCGATATTCTGAAGCAGCTCGACGCCGCCCTCGCTGAACGTCGACACGCCGACCCCGAGTCCTCTTACGTCGCTTCCTTGCATCACAAGGGCCTGAACAAGATACTCGAGAAGGTGGGGGAGGAAGCGGTGGAAACCGTCCTCGCCGCCAAGGACGTTGACGCTGATCCAGCCAGTCAAGAGGCGTTGATCGCTGAAACGGCAGACCTGTGGTTTCATAGCCTGGTGATGCTCTCGCACCTGGGCCTTGACCATCAGCAGGTGCTGGATGAACTGGCCCGTCGCTTTGGCGTATCGGGCCACGAGGAAAAGGCGTCCCGCCCCCGCTGACAAGGCGGCCGGAACCAACGATTCAAGGCGCTTGGCGCCGTACATTGAGGAAGCACTTATGTTAGGTGGTATCAGTATCTGGCAGCTGCTGATCGTGCTCGGCATCATCATCCTGATCTTCGGCACCAAGAAGCTCAGAAATGTCGGCAGCGACCTGGGAGGCGCCGTGAAGGGCTTCAAGAAGGCCGTCAACGAAGACGAAGAGAAGTCCGAGGAAGACAAGCCTCAGGCCCAGGTGCGTCATGACGAGCCCAACGGCACCCACACCTACGATGTCGAGGCAGAGCGCAAGCCCGAGTCCTCCGACGAACGCAAGTAACGCCACATGTTCGATATCGGCTTTCTCGAACTGCTGATCATCGGGGTGGTGGGGCTTCTGGTGCTGGGTCCCGAGCGTCTGCCCAAGGCCGCGCGTACCGCCGGCCTGTGGGTAGGCCGGATCAAACGCTCAGTGGCGGGCATGCAGCGCGAAATCAGCGCCCAGCTCGAAGCCGAGGAACTGCGGCAGAAGCTCAAGGAGCAGGAGCGCAAGCTCAACGAAGGCGTCAGCCAGGCGAAGAACAGTGCGGCAAGCGCCAAGCGCAGTGTCGAATCCATCGCCGACGCACCGCCTCGTGACAGCGCTCGCCCGCAGAGCGACGGCAGCACCAGCGCGGACCAGCGTCTGGACGCCGCCATTGACAGCGCCAGCCAGCCAACCTCGTCCGTCGACTCAGCTGCCACTTCCGATCACAAGGATTCCACCGCCCGATGAGCCATTCTGGTGACACGCCGCCGTCCGGTCAGGGCCACGCCCCGCTGATTGAACACCTGGTGGAACTGCGCTCGCGACTGATGCGCGCGGTGATCGCCATCGTGGTGATCTTCCTGGCGCTCTACGCCTTCTCCAACGATATCTATCAGTTTGTGGCAGATCCCCTGATGGAGCTGTTGCCGGAAGGCTCGCAGATGATCGCCACCGAGGTCGCATCGCCCTTCCTTGCGCCCTTCAAGCTGACGCTGGTGGTGGCGGTATTCGTGGCCATTCCCTTCGTGCTGCACCAGGCCTGGGCCTTCGTCGCCCCGGGGCTTTACGACAAGGAAAAGGCCCTGGCGCTGCCCCTGCTGGCCTCCAGCGTGGTGCTGTTCTATCTCGGCGCGGCCTTCGCCTACTATGTCGTGTTTCCCCTGCTATTCGCCTTCTTCACCCAGACCGGGCCGGAGAACGTGCAGGTAATGACCGACATCAACCAGTACCTCAACTTTGTACTGAAGCTGTTCTTCGCCTTTGGCATTGCCTTCGAGATCCCGATCGCCACTTTCTTGCTGGTGCTTACCGGAGCCGCCAGCGTCGAAAGCCTGAGCGCCAAGCGCCCCTACGTCATACTCGGCTGCTTTGTGATCGGCATGCTGATGACGCCCCCGGACGTGGTCAGCCAGAGCCTGCTGGCCATTCCCATGTATCTGCTCTATGAGGTGGGGCTGCTGTTCGGCCGGCTCGTCAAGCGCCGCCGCGCTGATGCCGACCAGGAAGACAGCACCAGCGAAGACGCCAACGACGCCTGATCCCGGAGCATTGTGCAAACCTGCGCGTCGCTAGGGACACAGCAACCGACGCCTCGGTAGCGAAAGACTTGTAGCGAAAGACCTGTAGCGAAAGACCTGTAGCGAAAGACCTGTAGCGAAAGACGCAAAAAAGCCGACGTAAAAACGTCAGCTTTTTTGCTATCCAATCCCGATCACTGGGTGATGTGCGTACCGCACATTCAGTGATTCAGGTCCATCATCTCGTCGATGCGCTCGACCAGCTTGTTGATGCCTAGTGCCGCTTCGCTCATGCGGGTCGCCAGCATGTAAGCAGGCGTCGTGACGATACGGTGTTCGAAATCCACCACGATATCGTCAACGGCGCAGCTACGATGCAGCCCGCCCATGGCACTGATGCAGCCGCACACTTCCGGATCGCTGCCGATGGTCACTGCAATTCCCGGCCCCAGGACCTTAGGCACCAGCACCGGGGCAATGCACATCAGTCCAATCGGCTTGCGTGCGTCGTGAAACTCGATCAACAGCTCACTCAAGTCCTGGTGCACGTCCATGTCGGACTTGGCTGTCGCATAGTTCGACAGGTTCTTGGCCACCCCGAAACCACCGGGCAAGATCAGCGCATCAAAGTCCGAGGCAGACAGCTCATCCAGCGGAGAAATCTCTCCCCGGGCCAGGCGCGCAGATTCCACCAGCACGTTCCGCGTCTCCTCGACCACCTCGCCGCGGTGATGATCGACCACCGCCTGATCGATATCCGGTGCGAAGCAGCGATAGGCAATGCCCAGTTGATCCAGGCGCAGCAGGGTCAGGGTGGTTTCATAGACTTCAGAGCCATCCTGAACGCCACAACCTGACAGGACGATCGCTACCTGTTTACTCATTTCATTCTCCTTATGAGCGCACTTGGCTCTCCAGGGCGCCAAGTGCAGCCAAGACAGCCACTACTCTAGAGAGTCACCAAGGGTGCGACAAGACGCGACTTTCGACGAACAGGCGAGGAGGAATATACTCGACGGATGTCACGCGCCTGTCATCTAACGCCACCACACTAGCGCGTGGCGCCAAATCTCGTTCCCAGTGGAGTGCCGTCTTGAGTGCCATCACCCCTCGCCTGTTTCCTGCTGCTCGTCCCCGTCGCATGCGCAAGGACGACTTCTCTCGCCGCCTGATGCGTGAGAACACCCTGACCGCCGATGACCTGATCTGGCCAGTGTTTGTGCTGGAAGGCGAAGGTCGTCGCGAGGCCGTGCCGTCCATGCCCGGTGTCGAGCGCCTGTCGCTGGACCTGCTGATTGAAGAAGCCCGAGAAGCGGTCGAGCTGGGGATCCCCGCGATTGCCCTGTTTCCGGTCGTCGATGCCGACAAGAAAAGCGAGCTGGCCGAAGAAGCCTACAGCGCAGGCGGACTCGTCCAGCGCAGCGTGCGCGAGCTCAAGGCGGCCCTGCCGGAACTCGGCGTCATCACCGACGTGGCGCTGGACCCTTACACCAGCCACGGCCAGGACGGCATCCTCGACGAGCACGGCTACGTGGCCAATGACCGCACCGTGGAGACCTTGATCAAGCAGGCCCTGTCCCATGCCGAGGCGGGCGCCGACGTGGTGGCACCGTCCGACATGATGGACGGCCGCATCGGCGCGATCCGCGAGCTGCTGGAGCAGGAAGGACTGCACAACACCCGCATCATGGCCTACAGCGCCAAATATGCATCGCGCTACTACGGCCCCTTCCGCGACGCCGTGGGCTCCGCGGCCAACCTGGGCAAGGCCGACAAGTCCACCTACCAGATGGATCCCGCCAACAGCGACGAGGCGCTCCACGAGGCCGCCATGGACATCACCGAAGGCGCCGACATGGTGATGGTCAAGCCAGGTATGCCCTATCTGGATGTGGTGCGACGAGTCAAGGACGAACTGCGTGTGCCCACCTACGCTTACCAGGTCAGTGGTGAATATGCCATGCACATGGCGGCATTCGACCATGGCTGGCTGGATGCCGACAGCGTCATTCTGGAGTCCCTGATGTGCTTCAAGCGTGCCGGAGCCGACGGCGTGCTGACCTATTTTGCCAAGCGAGCGGCCAGACTGTTGGCAAGCTGACGAGGGGAAGGAACGGCGCCTTCCCGGGCCCCTTTTTGAGGAATGACCATGGAAGACGCACAGACCGACAACGCCACCATTGAACAGGCCACCCTGGGCAAGTCCGATGTCTCGGTGGGAGACTCCCCCCAGGCCGATACCCCGGTGCCGCGGCTGAATCAGACGCGCACCGGGATCAAGCCCAAGGCTCTGCCCGACCCGGAGGCGGATCTCAGCGATCCCAGCCTCTACTTCAATCGTGAATTGTCGCATCTGCAGTTCAACATCAGGGTGCTCGAACAGGCACTGGATGAAGCGCATCCGCTGCTCAACCGCTTGATGTTCCTGCTGATCTTCTCCTCAAACATGGACGAGTTCTTCGAAATTCGCGTCGCCGGCCTGAAGAGCCAGATCGCCATGGGCGATGACGCCACCGGGGCCGATGGGCGCAGCCCGCGCTCCGTGCTGGACGAGATTTCCAAGATCGCCCACGAGCATGTCGAACGTCAGTACCGCATTCTCAATGAGCAGCTGATTCCGGCAATGGAGGCACAGAACATTCGCTTCCGCCGCCGCAGCGACTGGACCAAGGCTCAGCGCAAGTGGGTCCATGACTACTTCTCCAACGAAATCATTCCGGTCGTCAGCCCGATTGGCCTGGACCCGTCGCACCCCTTCCCACGCCTGGTCAACAAGAGCCTGAACTTCATCGTCGAGCTGGAAGGCAAGGATGCCTTCGGCCGCGAAGGCGGCCTCGCCATTCTTCCGGCGCCCCGCTCCCTGCCACGAGTGATCGCACTGCCCAGCGAGCTGTGTGAGGAAGGCTTCAACGAGTACCTGTTCCTGTCCTCGATGATCCATGCCCACGCCGACGAAGTGTTCCCGGGCATGAAGGTCAAGGGCTGCTATCAGTTCCGCCTGACCCGCAACGCCGACATGACCGTGGACCCGGAAGAAGTCTCGGACCTGGCCTCGGCCCTGCGTGGTGAGCTGCTGGCCCGCCGCTACGGCAGCGGCGTGCGCCTCGAGGTGGCCGACAACTGCCCGGAAGGCTTGTCCGACTTTTTGCTCAAGCAATTCCAGCTCGAGCCCAATGACCTCTATCGCGTCAACGGCCCAGTCAACCTCACTCGCATGATGTCGGTACTGGGGGACTCGGAGCGCCCAGAGCTGATGTATCGCTCCTTCGTGCCGGGGATACCCAAGCAGGTCAAACAGCCCAACAGCATCATGCAGGCCATGCAGGAAGGCGATATCCTGCTGCACCACCCCTTCCAGTCCTTCACTCCCGTGGAAGACCTGTGCCGTGAAGCCGCTCGCGACCCGGACGTGCTGGCGATCAAGCAGACGCTGTATCGCACCGGCGCCGACTCCCCCATCGTCACCGCCCTGGTGGAGGCCGCCGGCAATGGCAAGGAAGTCACCGTTGTCATCGAACTGCGCGCCCGCTTCGATGAAGCCGACAACCTGGCCCTCGCCTCACGCCTGCAGGAGGCCGGCGCCATCGTCATCTACGGTGTCATGGCCTACAAGACCCACGCCAAGATGATGCATATTGTGCGCCGCGAGAAGGGCGCGCTGCGTCACTATGCCCACCTGGGCACCGGCAACTACCATTCCAAGACGGCCAAGCTCTACACCGACTACAGCTTGCTGACCGCCGACCCAGTGCTATGTGCCGATGTGCACAAGGTATTCCAGCAGCTGTCCGGCATGGGACGCACCCGCCAGATCGAAAAGCTGCTCCACGCTCCCTTCACCCTGCACGAGCAAGTGGTGGCAATGATCGAGCGAGAAGCCGAATTCGCGCGCAAGGGAAAGCGCGCCCATATCATCGTCAAGTGCAATTCCCTGACCGAACCCAAGCTGATTCAGGCCCTTTATCGCGCCTCCCAGGCCGGGGTCGAATGCGACTTGATCATTCGCGGCATGTGCTGTCTGCGCCCTGGACTGCCCGGCATCTCGGAGAACATTCGCGTGCGCTCGGTCATCGGTCGCTTTCTGGAGCACACCCGAGTCTTCCACTTCCACAATGACGGCAAGCCCGAAACCTGGGGCTCCAGCGCCGACTTCATGGCCCGCAACATGTTCCACCGGGTCGAGACCTGCTTTCCGCTGCTGGACAAGAAACTGGCCGCACGGGTGCGCAAGGACCTGGAAACCTACCTGGTCGACAACTGTCAGAGCTGGCTGTTGCAGGGCGACGGGACCTACATCAAGCAGGATCCCGGCGAGGCCGCCCCGATCTCGGCCCAGGAAACGCTGCTCTACGCCTATGCCGCCCGTGCCTGACGGCTTTAGCTCCAGGACACAGCGCTCCTAGAAAGCCCCCGCCAGCGATGCTGTCGGGGGCATATCATGCCGGCACCACCAACATCACGGACATCAGGGCGCCTTGGCGCCAGCACCGCCCCTGTCGCGCCCCGCCCCTGTTGCCCCCTGCCCCAAAGCAAAGCCCCCGGCTCCGATGAAGGAGCCGGGGGCCGGTGCTGGACGCCGCAGTCAAAGGCGGCAAGCGAAGGCTAGAGCCCGATCTGGCCGCCGTCTTCGCGCTGAATGACCACCGTGGCAGCACGCGGACGCACGCTGGAATCGGTGGCCTGGGTGGCATCATCACTGGCAGGCCAGTTGCCAGGGTGCTGGATGTTGATAAACAGCGCCGTCTTGTCAGGCGTCGAGAAGATACCCGTCACCTCGCAGCCGTTGGGGCCCACACAGAAGCGCTTGAGCTTGTCCTGGTTGGCACCGGACAGCACCGCAGCCGCACCATCGGCACGCTCCAGCCCTGCCGGCACCACCGCCAGAACCTGGTCATTGGTGCTTTCGGCAACGCCCTCATAGCCATTGTCGGTCTGAATCCACAGGATACCCTGGCCGTCGCCGCGCTCGTCGAAGTAAAGACCGTCGGGACTGGCGAACTCGTTGTCTGCGGTCAGGCCCGACAGGTTATCGGCATCGCTGGCGGCGGCACCGAAGACAAAGACCTCCCATTCGAAAGCACTGGCATCTGCCCCCTCACGCCAGCGGATGATCTGCCCCGCCTCATTGTTGGCCCTCGGGTTGGCGGCATTGACCGGAGCGGTGGCATAGCCATTCCCCAACGCCTCGATGCTGTCCCCATCGCCGGTCAGGGTCGCCTCGGTGCCTTCCTCGGTACGCTTGGAGTTGTTGGTAAGGGTCATGTAGACCTCACCGGTGGAAGGATCCACCGCGCCCCACTCCGGGCGATCCATCGGCGTTGCCCCCATCAGGTCAGCGGCATCGCAGGTATGGATGATCACCCCTGCCAGATCGTCGGCACCGAGCTCCAGGGCCTCGGCCAGGGGGCGACCATCCTGGGTCGTAGCTTGCGGCGTCAGCGGCAACCACTGGCCACTGCCATCGGCATTGAAGCGAGCCACGTACAGCGTGCCCTCATCCATGTACTTGCTGCCTCGCGCCAGGCGGTCGGCCTCGGCACCGGGCGCGATGGCATCCGCCGGGTCCCAGACCGCCCTGGACACGAACTTGTAGATGTACTCGTTGCGGGAGTCGTGGCCAGAGTAGAACACGACCGGCTGGCCAGCCTCCAGCTTGCCCGGCCAGCACCCCTCGTGGCGGAAACGCCCCAACGCCGTGCGCTTCACTGCTTGCTTGCCGGTGTACGGGTCGATCTCGACGATATAGCCGAACTGACGCGCCTCGTTGCGATAGTCGCCGGTAGCATCGCCATCGCCGGGGTTGCCGATCAGCCGGGTAAACTCGTCATCACGTTCGCTGGCGTCGCCCGCTGCGGTTTCCCAGCCATAGCGACCGCGCCCGGTGGCGATGCCAAGACGATCATCGTCCCGCGTCCGCCCTTCGTCCTTGACGAAATAATCCGGCCAGTTTTCTTCGCAGGTCAGATAGGTGCCCCAGGGGGTATACCCATTGGCACAGTTATTGTTGGTGCCCCGCGCCTGGGTTCCCCCCGGAGAGAACCGGGTCTTGACGTAGTCACTGCCGGCCACCGGGCCAGACAGATGCATCGGCGTGGCACTGGTATAGCGACGGTTGTAACGGGATCCCTTGACGTGACTCCAGTGTCCGTTGGCGCCCTTCTGCACCTCTACGACCGTGACCCCGTGGGCATTGATTTCTGTTCGGACTTCATCGGCAGGACGCTTGCCCTCCGCCATGTTGGTGGGACCGCCCTGGGGCGCCCACAGGGCATTTTCATCAATGTACTCATTGTTCATCACCAGCAGGAAGCGCTCAGAGCCGCTGGCATCATCCAGAGCGAAGGGGTGCATGCCGTCGTGGTGCATGCCGACGCTGGCCGCCTGTCCCTCTGGCGTCATGGCCAGGTCGTCGCGCCATTGGGGGGCGCTGTCATCGAGCGGCGTCCCCCAGGGCACCAGTACCTGGGCGGTATACCCCGCAGGCACCACTACCGCATCCGTGCGCGACCCTTTGACCGCGTCGAAGGCCAGTGCCAGCGGCGTCTTGGACATGCCTGACCCATGCTGATCGGCGATAGCGGTCAGCCCGAAGCCCCCCAGCATGGACATGGCTGCCATGCCCATGCCGCCCTTCATCACAGCGCGGCGCGACAGGCGACGATCGAGTATTGAAGAAAAGGGCTCATTGCTGCTGGGGTTCAACAGGCGGTGATCTTCGATTTCCTTGCTCATTGCGCAGTCCTCTCTTGGCCGTCGACGTGTGGAACGTCGGCAGACGGGATGTCGTTGCCGGCTGCGGGCCGGTGGCGGGCAGTCACTCGCGCCGATCTGCGCTGTTGGGTGCGCTATCTCGGCGATGTCGGTCCTCGCGACACCCTAGGATGTCTAGATGACAGGGATGTGACGATGCGGTACGCCGGACAAAGCATAAGAGGTAACTGAAATGTTAAAAGGGTAACAATTAGTGAAAGAAACTAAGCTTAGGTGACGACAGAGTGATCCAACGCTTGCTCTCGACAGGACCAGAACCATGTGGCATCTGGGACACCGACATCAGCGCATTCTGCTCATGCCGCAAAAGGCACCCTCTAGCGATGAGGACCCAGAACCTTGCTGGCACTGGGTACATTGCACCGATCAAAGGCAGCAACGAGGGGGGAGCCACTCCCGGCTGGATCTCCTTGGTCAACTGGATCCTGCCCTACCCTGCGTGCTGGTCATGCCACCCCACACTATCGCTCTGGTGGCACTAGAGCGGGGAGTGCTGGGCCATAGTGACCCGCAAGCGTCACTCGACACGCTGATCGCGAAAGAGCTGTGCGTGAATCGACAGAGCCTGGCGGTGCATGTGCTCAATCAGGACCACCAGCACCTGGATGTGATGGTGATCCAGCGGGGACTGCTGGCCCAGTGCTTGAACCGGCTTCACCGCCAGCAGCTCCACCCCGCCTGGTGGTCCAGCGCCTTCCAGGGGCTGCCGTTGCCAGACCCCGGACATCTGGCGGTACTGCCCTGGGGCGACGACTGGATGCTCAAGTGGCGTCAACCCCAGGCCCTGGAGAGGGAGCGTTGGCTCAGCTGGCCAAAGAGCCAGGAGCTGGAGCAGCTCAGCCAACAGTTGCCCGATGAGTTGCGCGATTCCCCATGGAACTGCCCGCTCGCTCCCGACGCCTCCAGCAGTCTCGACTGTCTGGCATTCTTCGCCCGCCATCTACCCGTCGACCTGCCACGAGTGCCAGAAGATATGCAGGATCCAGGGGAGCTCTCTCAGGCGACGCCTGAAACGGCATAGAACAAGTCGATGAAAGCGGCATGGGTGACACCAAGTGTTCTCCAGGTGGCGAGAACGGCATAATGCTCAAGCTCATCACGACAATGGAGTGTCCATGCCCGCCTCAAGGCCTGCCCCCGAGTCTTTTTTCAGGAGCTCCCTCTCCAGGAGCTGTTCCTCCAAGCGCTCTGTCCATGGGCGCTGTATCTCCAAGGGCGCTGTCTCTCAACCGGCTCGCAGGGTTTTGAAGTGCTTAGTCTTGAAGTGCTTGGTCTTGAGCGGCATGTTGCTGCTGCTGGGAGGCTGTGCGGCCTTCGCCCCAGCGCCACCGGCCCATCAGGACAATCTGTGCGACGTCTTTCGCCAGCAGCCGGACTGGTATGACGCGACGCGTGCCTCGTATGAAAAGTGGGGGACTCCCCCCTGGACCCAAATGGCGTTCATCAAGCGCGAATCGTCGTTTCGCAGCCACGTCAGGCCTCCCAGAACCACGCTATTGGGGTTCATTCCGTGGACGCGTCCCTCCTCGGCCTACGGCTACGCCCAGGCCCAGGACCCGGTCTGGGGAGAATACACTGATGATGCGGGTGGGCTGTTCTCAAGCCGCAGCGACATGGACGATGCCACCGACTTCATCGGCTGGTACAACGCCCGAACGCAGCGCATGACCGGCGTCTCGCTGGCCAATCCGGAACACCTCTACCTGGCCTACCACGAGGGCCAGGGGGGCTACCAGCGCGGTAGTTATCGCGCCAAGCCTGCGGTCATACGCGCGGCGCGCGAGGTCGCGACCACCGCCTCGCGTTATCGCGGCCAGCTGGCCGCCTGCGAGGCGGAGTTTCGTTGCGATGGATTCTTCGAGGTCTGGCCATTTTGCCGGGGTTGATCAGGTGCCCTCGGCCAGGCGCTCTGCGGCCACACTCAACAGGTGTTCGGTGGTCTCCCAACCAATGCACGCGTCCGTGACGGAGACACCGTAGCGCAGCTTGCCGGGGTCCAGAGGCTGCTTGCCTTCATGCAGATGGCTCTCGAGCATCACCCCGATCAGCGCCGTATCGCCCGCCAGCCGCTGGGCCAGCACGTCGAGCAAGACTTCGCTCTGGCGGCGGTGGTCCTTGCGTGCATTGGCATGACTGCAGTCGACCATCAAGCGCGGCGACAGCCCGGCCTCGCGCAGAGCTCTACGCGCTGCCGCCACCGCAGCAACATCGTAGTTCGGTTCGCCGTGGCCGCCACGCAGCACCACATGGGTATGGGGATTGCCCTGGGTCTCGACCATCATCGGCTGGCCGTCGCTGCCTACGGCAAAATGTTGATGGGGATGGGCAGCACTGTGCATCGCATCCAGGGCCACCTGCACATCACCACTGGTGGCATTCTTGAAACCGACGACAGCCCCCAGGCCACTGGCCATCTCGCGGTGCAGCTGAGACTCGGTCGTGCGCGCGCCGATGGCGACCCAGGCCAGCAGATCCTCCAGGTACGGGGCCATCATCGGCTGCAGAATTTCGGTGGCGACCGGCAGCCCCATCTCAACGATGTCCCGCATCAGCTGGCGCGACAGCGCCAGGCCACGACTCATGTTGCCTGTCCCATCCAGGTCTGGATCGTAGGCCAGCCCTTTCCAGCCCACGGTGGTGCGTGGCTTCTCGACGTAGACGCGCATGACCACCAGGACACGATCGCGGATACTGGCCGCCATGCCGGCCAGGCGCTCGGCGTATTCCAGGGCCGCCTGGGGATCATGAATCGAACAGGGCCCCACCACCGCCAGCAGGCGGTCATCTCGGCCTTCCAGGATGTCGCGAATTTCCTGACGCTGTGCGTCGACACGGTCCGCCAGAGTGGCGCTCAACGGGTACTGCTGCTTGAGCGACAGCGGTGCGGGCAATGCGGTCCCGTTAGATCGATCCTGCACAGCAGTCTCTGGGGTCGTCGTGGCCATGTGGGAGGTCGTAGCAAGGGAGAGGGTCGCGGTCATGGTATCAGCTCCAAAGGGTCGTACATCGTTGAACATGTCGACCACCGAGGCGCTCACGGTCGGAGGTGGCCAGTTGGGCCGACCGCGTGTCGATAAATCGCCAGCCATACCCATAGGCGTAACCCTGGAAGTCGGCGTAGACGAAATCTCGATATGCGGTCATCGGTTATCTCCTGTTACCTGCCACTGCAGGCTGTCGCGACGCTCTGGAGCATCATGCCAAAAACAAAGAACCCCCGGACGGGCTGCCGTCCGGGGGTTCTGGGAGGCGGCCCTGGGTGGGAGCGCCTCGCGAGTGCCGACGTTGTCGTCAGGCCTCGCGCACCAGCGCCCCGGTATCAAACCAATACCAGGTAAAGCTGGACCAATAAAAGGACACGCCCGTCATCGCTTGCCCACCACTCAGCGACGCGACATCGGTCGCCAGCGCACCACTTGCGGAGCAAGATGCTCCGTCAGGGCAAGCTGTTGGCTGAGAGGTGACTGATAACATGGCGATCTCCTGAATCTGCCTTCATCCTGCCCGGCGCCGAGACAAATGGCAACCCCTGACACCTATCCTGCTGTTGCCAGCGTCACCCAGGCGATGGTCGCCGGCAGGCATGTCATGCCCGCCATCACCACCAGGCCAAGAAAGATCATCAGAAAGCCGCTCTCATCACGAAAGTCAGCCGGGTCGTGGGGGCTGTCATGGACATTGCCCTGCGTCTTGCCGTGATCGCTGGCGTGGCGCTGCTCAGGAGCGTTGTGGTGGGCCATGGAAGCCTCTTCTCATCGTTGGATTGTCAGGGCACACCACGAGTCTAGCTCACCAGGGCCTGCTGGCGAGGCCCCTCAGCGCAGATGGCGTCCGCCATCGACGGCCATCACGGTACCGGTCACGTAACGATTGTCGAGCAGGTAGCGCAGACTCTGATAGATCACACCGGGGCCAGGCACCATGTCCATCAACGACTTCGCTCGCGCCTTGGCGGCATAGGCCTCGTCATCCTGTTC
Organism: Halomonas sp. DP8Y7-3; assembly: GCF_019801675.1. NCBI lineage: Bacteria > Pseudomonadati > Pseudomonadota > Gammaproteobacteria > Oceanospirillales > Halomonadaceae > Halomonas > Halomonas sp. DP8Y7-3. The sequence continues at coordinate 54,850 of NZ_JAHVIO010000002.1, read as the reverse complement.
GTTCAGCATGATCAGCGCCGGCGCGATGGCATTGACCTGGATCTCAGGGGCGTACTGGGCCGCGAAGGATAGCGTCAGGTTATCCAATCCGGCCTTCGTCGCCGCATAGGCCGCGTGCTTCTTGGACCCCTTTTGCACGACGTAGTCGGTCATGTGGATGATATCGCGCTGGGGTTCGCTGCAGGCGTCGAGCAGGCTCTTGGCGTGCAGGTTGATCAGGTAAGGCGCCAGCATGTGGACGCGAAACAACCGCTCGAAGTTGGCCCCGGCGTCGCTGTCCAGGCTGTCCGGCGCCCAGTCACTGGCATTGTGGACGATTGCCCGCAAAGCGTTAGTCTGGCCCTTGAGGCGCTCGATGAAGTCAAGAATGCCGGCTTCACTGGAAAAATCAGCCTGAAGGGTCACGATGCCTCGCTGGCGCATGCTGTCCAGCTCCGCTCGCTCACGGCGATAGCTGACGATGACCGGATGTCCATCTTGCACCAGGCGCTCGGCACAGTGCCTCCCCAGCCGCTGGGCGCCACCGGTAATCAGGATCGGCGACGCGCTCACGGGGCCTCTTCCTTGATCAGGCTGCCGACCACCGGCACCAAGGGGTCACGCGGGGCATAGGCAAACACATCGGAAAACACCCGGGACGGCTCAAGACCCAGCGACGCCAGCACATCGACGCACGCATAGACCATGCCAGGAGAGCCGGACAGGTAGACATCATCCTGTGACACATCCTCCAGGTGATCGCCCAGCGCCGCATCGATACGGCCATGGTGGGCGTATACCCGCTCACCATCGAAGCCTTCCTCGAAACCCGCCTCACAGACCGCGTGGAACACCAGGTTGTCGCACTCGGACACCCACTGTCGCGCCAGCTCCTCTGCATACAGGTCGCGTCGCTCCTTCGCTGCCCACCACAGGGTGATGGGACGCTCGGGATGCTGGTGACGGGCTGCCTCGACGATGGCCTTCATCTGGGCAAAGCCTGTGCCAGCGGCAATCAGCGTCAGGGGCCGGACACTCGATTCGTCCAGCACACAGTCACCGCTGGGCAAGCGCACCGTCAGGTGCTCCGCCACCACCAGCATGGCGCGCAGTTGCGCCGAGTTGGAGCGCTCCGGCCAGTGTTGAATGTGCAGCTCCAGTCTGCCGTCATCGCGATGGCGACTGGCGATCGAGAACGGCACCCAGCAGTCGTCTGACAGACGCATCTCCAGATACTGCCCCGGCGCATGCGCCATGGCCTCGGCGCGTCCTTCAAGCACCACACGAAATACGTCAGGAGTGAGATCCTCGACCTCGATAACCTGGCAGGTCAGGGTCCTTGCCGTCATGTCGACCTCTTGTCGGTGTCAGGGAGGGGAATACCATAGTCGTCCCAGCGTTCGCTGACCCGGGACTTTATGCTGTCGTCCATGCTGATCGCCACGCCCCACTCACGATCGGTCTCACCGGGCCACTTGCTGGTCGCATCCAGCCCCATCTTGGAGCCGAGTCCGGCGACCGGAGAGGCAAAATCCAGGTAGTCGATAGGCGTGTTCTCGACCATCACGGTATCCCGGGCAGGGTCCATGCGGGTCGTGATCGCCCAGATCACGTCTTCCCACTGGCGGGCGTCGACGTCGTCATCCAGCACGATAACGAACTTGGTGTACATGAACTGACGCAGAAAGCTCCAGACCCCCATCATCACGCGCTTGGCGTGGCCAGGGTACTGCTTCTTCATGGTCACCACCGCCATGCGGTACGAACAGCCTTCCGGAGGCAGATAGAAGTCGACGATCTCGGGAAACTGGCGACGCAGGATCGGCACGAACACTTCGTTCAAGGCAAGCCCGAGAATCGCCGGCTCATCTGGGGGGCGACCGGTGTAGGTCGAGTGATAGATGGCATCCTTGCGCATGGTCATGCGCGTCACCGTAAACACCGGAAACGTCTCTACCTCATTGTAGTAGCCGGTGTGGTCACCATAAGGCCCTTCTGGCGCCGTATCATCGGGGTAGAGAAACCCCTCAAGGATGATTTCGGCGGACGCCGGTACCTGCAGGTCCGCATGACCACACTTCACCAGTTCGGTGCGCGACCCACGCAGCAGGCCGGCAAAGGCGTACTCGGACAGCGAGTCGGGCACGGGGGTGACGGCGCCCAGGATCGTGGCGGGGTCGGCTCCCAGAGCCACCGCTACGGGAAATGGCTCGCCAGGATGCTGTTGCTGGAATTCCTGGAAATCCAGGGCCCCACCGCGGTGGGACAGCCAGCGCATGATCAAGCGGTTCTTGCCGAGCTTCTGCTGACGATAGATGCCCAGGTTCTGGCGGGACTTGTGCGGGCCCTTGGTGATCACCAGTGGCCAGGTCACCAACGGCGCCGCATCACCGGGCCAGCAATGCTGGATCGGCAGCATGTCGAGATCGACCTCGTCACCCTCGAACACCCGCGCCTGGACAGGTGCGGAGCGCACGGTCTTGGGCCCCATGCTCATCACCTGCTTGAAGATCGGCAGTTTTTCCCAGGCGTCTCGGAAGCCCTTGGGGGGCTCCGGCTCCTTGAGAAACGCCAGTAGCTCGCCGACCTCGCGCAGCGCTTCCACCGACTCCTGCCCCATGCCCATGGCCACACGCTTCGGGGTGCCGAACAGGTTGCCCAGCAGCGGCATGTCGCTGCCCTTCACATTCTCAAACAGCAGCGCCGGTCCGCCGGCCCTCAAGGTCCGGTCACAGATCTCGGTAATCTCGAGATACGGATCCACTTCCGCGCTAACGCGCTTGAGCTCGCCAGCCGCCTCAAGACCCGCGATAAAGTCACGCAAGTCGCTATACTTCATGCGAATTTCTCGCTGTCAAATACACCAAAGGGGCAGCATAGCATGCTGCCCCTTCGACTGACCTCGAATGAACGACGATCAGCGCCGCTTCATGGCCTCAAAGAACTCGATATTGGTCTTGGTGTCCTTGAGTCGATCAATCAGGAACTCGGTCGCAGCCGTATCATCCATGGGATTGAGCAGCTTGCGCAGGATCCACATCCGCTGCATCTCGTCATCGGAGGCAATCAGGTCTTCGCGACGGGTGCCACTGCGACGGATGTTGAGAGCGGGATAGACGCGACGCTCGGCCAGGCGACGATCCAGATGGGCTTCCATGTTGCCGGTACCCTTGAACTCCTCGAAGATCACCTCGTCCATCTTGGAGCCGGTATCGACCAGAGCCGTCGCGATGATGGTCAGGCTGCCACCTTCCTCGATGTTTCGCGCGGCGCCGAAGAAGCGCTTTGGCTTCTCGAGTGCATGGGCATCGACACCACCGGTCAGCACCTTGCCCGAAGACGGCACCACGGTGTTGTAGGCACGGGCCAGACGAGTGATGGAGTCGAGCAGAATGACCACGTCCTTCTTGTGCTCGACCAGCCGCTTGGCCTTCTCGATGACCATCTCGGCGACCTGTACATGACGCGCCGGGGGCTCGTCGAAGGTAGACGCCACCACTTCGCCGCGCACTGTCCGCGACATCTCGGTCACTTCCTCCGGACGCTCGTCGATCAGCAGCACGATCAGCTGGCATTCGGGGTTGTTGCGCGTAATGGATGTCGCAATATTCTGCAACATCAGTGTCTTACCAGCCTTGGGCGGAGACACGATCAGACCACGCTGGCCCTTGCCGATGGGCGCCGTGAGGTCGATGATGCGGGCCGTCAGATCCTCGGTGGAACCGTTGCCGATTTCCATGCGCAGACGATCCTGCGGAAACAGCGGCGTGAGGTTCTCGAACAGGATCTTGTGCTTGGCGTTCTCCGGGCGATCAAGGTTGATCTGGCTGACCTTGAGCAAGGCAAAGTAGCGCTCGCCTTCCTTGGGGGGGCGAATCTTGCCGGAGATGGTGTCGCCCTTACGCAGGTTGAAGCGACGGATCTGAGAGGGCGAGACGTAGATGTCGTCGGGGCCGGCCAGGTAGGAACTGTCGGCACTGCGCAAAAATCCGAAACCGTCCTGAAGGATCTCCAGTACGCCATCGCCGAAGATGTCTTCGCCGCTCTTGGCGTGCTTCTTCAGAATGGCAAAAATGATGTCCTGCTTGCGGGACCGGGCCAGATTATCGATACCCATCTCGCGTGCGATATCGAGAAGCTCCGGCACGGGCTTTTGCTTGAGTTCGGTCAGATTCATCAGAGTTCAGAAATTACTCGTGGAAGCCGGGCGACAGGGCGCCGTGGGGCGAAAAAAGGACACGCCGATTGAGTGCGTTCAGAGCCCGGGGCTGCTCGTGCGAGGCCTGGTAAAGATGATAGGGCCATGGGCTGGACTCTCCAGAAGGGAGAACCACGCCAGCGTCTGGACGAGGGAGCAGATTCATTCGCCATTGCCAGATCTCGATTGCTGGAACCCTTAGGGGGGCTCTGGCAGAGCTGGCATCGTGCGGGCTGTCTGACGACTTGGGATGGTCACGCCGCGGCAGCGACGCGACCGGGAAAACACATTCGAAACAGGCGAATGACCCGATACTAGACAAGCCGGCGAGGGAACGCAAGCCCCCTGCCTCCCCCAGATCATTGACATACCAGAAAGCGATACGCAACCTTGACCCATCTCCAGTGAAGGACCCCACATGAACCAACCCTCGGATTCGCTCAGCGCCCTGCGTGAGACGCCCCATGACCCCGGCAAGGACCCTGCTCGCCTGGCCGCCATCGATCTGGGCTCCAACAGCTTCCACCTGCTGGTGGCCAATTATCAGGACGATCGGCTTCAGGTGGTGGCGCGACTGGGCGAAAAGGTCCAGCTGGCAGCCGGGCTCGACGAGGACGGTTACCTCAATGAGGACGCCATGGCGCGCGCACTGGACTGCCTGGGGCGCTTCGCCCCCTTCCTTGAAGGGATTCCGGCGACGCGCATGCGTGTCGTGGGCACCAACGCCCTGCGCGATGCCCACAATAGTCAGGAGCTGATCGATCGCGCCGAAGCCTTGCTCGGCACGCGCATCGAGATCATCGCCGGTCGCGAGGAAGCCCGCCTGATCTATCTGGGCGCGGCCCATGCCCTGGCGGAAAGCGGTCGACGCCTGATCGTGGATATCGGTGGCGGCTCCACCGAGTTCATCATCGGCGAACAGTTCGAGCCCAAGGCGCTGGAAAGCCTCTCCATGGGCTGCGTCACCTTCACCCGCCGCTTCTTCGGCGATGGCGACATCACCGAAAAGCGCATGCGTAACGCCGAGCTTGCCGCGCTGTCGGAGCTCGCCAACATCCGTCGCCCCTATCAACGTCTGGGCTGGGATGATCCGGTCGGCTCCAGCGGCACCATCAAGGCGGCAGCTGCGGTGTTGCATGCTGCAGGTGACTCCCCAGAGGGCGTCATCACTCGCGATGGGCTGGCCAAGCTGCGCAAGCGTCTGATCAAGACCAAACAGCTGGACAAGGTGTCGATGGAGGGTCTGAAGGCCGATCGTGCACGAGTGTTTCCGGCCGGGGTGGCGATTCTCAGCGCTATCTTCGAAGCCTTTGAGCTGACGCAGATGCGCTTCGCCGATGGCGCCCTGCGCGAAGGGGTGCTCTACGACATGGCGGGCCGCAACAGTCCTGAGGACTCGCGCCTGAAGAGCCTGGAGACGCTGGCCCGCTACAATGCCGTGGACACACGCCAGGCCGACAATGTCGCCGCCTCGGCACGGGCCATGTTCGAGCAGGTCAAGCAGGACTGGAACCTGGACGAGGAGCGCGGACGCTATCTGGAATGGGCCGCCTGGATGCATGAGATCGGCCAATCCATCTCCCATAGCCAGTTCCACCGTCACGGCGCCTATCTGCTCGAATACTCCGACCTGGCTGGCTTTTCTCGCCCGGAGCAGCGCCTGCTGTCTTTCCTGGTACGGGCACACCGCCGCAAGTTTCCGCTCAAGGAGTGGCAAGCGCTGCCCGAAAGCGAACAGCGCGACAGCCAGCGCCTGGCCCGGCTGTTGCGCCTGGCGGTCATTCTCAACCATTCGCGCCCCGAGCAAGCGCCCGCGGCGCCGCGCCTCGAGGTGGATGGCGACACCCTTCACCTGCACTACGAAGGTGGCGATGAGCCAGGACTCTTGTGCACCGACCTGGAACGAGAAGCCGACTATCTTGCCAGCACCGACTTCGCGCTGGTGCTACATGCGGTGACCCCTGACAGCTGACGACGTGGCCAGACAACAGACGCACGCTGGCGGGATCACCTAGCGGGTTCATGTACTAAGTTCCCGTCGGCGAGCAAACTCCCGTCAGGGAATGGCCGTCCAGCCTTGTGCTACCGCGATCCAGGCCCCTGAAGCGGCATCCAGCACCGCGACGCATTCGTCCGCTCGCCACAGCAGCACGATATGACAACGCTGCCAGGGAGGCACCGCAGCCTCCTGCAGCAGCCGCTTCACATCGCGCCGTCCACGGCCTTCCAGGCGAATGCGCTCTCCCCCCTGGCGCGCTCGCAGCGTCAGCAGGCAACGGGCCTGGCCAGGAGGCGCGACCAGGGCAAGTGTCCTCCCTGCCACCACGACCTCACGCCCAGACCACCATGGCATCTCCGGCAGCGAGACCGGGGTCGTGCGGCTGTCCGCCAGCAGATACAAGGTGCCGCGCCAGCAACGCGCTTCGCCACCTGACCAGTGGATTCTCACCTCGGCATCACGTCGGGCCCGGCACTGGGACATGATCTCATCCAGCCGTGTCCCCGGTGGCGTGGCCAGGTCCAGACAGCGCAGACACCAGCCCAGCAGCCAGCGCTGGCGCGGTCGCGACAGCGCCAGTAGTCCATTTAGCGGCAACCTGGCCGGATCGCCCCCCAGCCTGTCCAGATCCTCCTGGGCGTATTCCTCGAGCAGCGATACCGCCTCACCAGCATGCCGTGCACTGGCGGACAGCGCTTGAAGGGCTTCAGGCCAACGCTCCAGCAGTGACGGCACCAGCCGATGGCGCAGGAAATTGCGATCCAGCGACAGGTCCTGGTTGCTGGGATCCTCGATCCAGGCGAGCCTTCGCCTGGCGGCCTCCTTCTCCAGCGCGAGGCGTCCGACACTCAATAGCGGACGGACGATGACACGTCCTTGCTGCTGACGGCGTGTCGGCATGCCAGCCAACCCCATCACCCCCGACCGACGCAGGGCCGCCAGCCAGAAGGTCTCGGCCTGGTCATCAGCGTGCTGCGCCAGCCACAGATGATCTCCAGGCTCCATGATGTCCATAAAGGCCTGGTAGCGGGCCGCCCTGGCCGCCGCCTCGAGGCCCTTGCCCGCAAGATCGACATTGACCCGGACCACCTTCAGCGCGACGCCCTGCTCGCGACACAAGGAGCGACTGTGGCGCGCAAAGTCGTCCGCCGCCGGCTGCAGGCCATGGTGGACATGAATCGCACTGAGCGCACGCCCACGGCGCCGGCAGGCATCCGCGGCCAGTGCCAGCAGCACGCAGGAATCCAGTCCTCCCGAAAGCCCCACCCATAGCGTGCGATCAGCGGGCACGTCATCGATAAAGGGCTCGACAATGGCCTCAAGGCCAGGGGACTCAGACATGCCTGCTCTCCACCCGATACCCGGGCATCACATGCAAGCGGCCCCTATCGCAGAACGACAGGGGCCGCGGGGTTACCACGAAGACCCGACGCTTCAGGCGGGGGCGCCGTAGCTCATCAGGCGCTCATAGCGACGTGCCAACAGGGCGTCGCTGTCCAGAGCGTCCAGGCGCTCCAGACTCTCGCTGATGGCGTCACGCACTCGCGTCGCTGCCTCGTAAGGGAAGCGGTGCGCACCGCCCAGCGGCTCCTTGATCAGGTTATCGACGAAACCGAGCTCCTTGAGACGGCTGGCGGTAATCCCCATGGCCTGAGCGGCATCGCTGGCGCGTTCCGCGCTCTTCCACAGGATCGAGGCACACCCCTCAGGAGAAATGACCGAGTAGGTGGAGTACTCAAGCATCATCAGCTCGTCACAGACACCGATGGCCAGGGCGCCACCGGAGCCACCTTCACCTACCACGGTGGAGACGATGGGGGTCTTGAGACGCGACATCACCGCCAGGTTATAGGCGATGGCCTCGCTCTGGCCGCGCTCTTCCGCGTCGATACCTGGATAGGCGCCAGGGGTGTCGATGAAGGTCAGCACCGGCATCTTGAAGCGCTCGGCCATTTCCATCAAACGGCACGCCTTGCGGTAGCCTTCCGGGCGGGGCATGCCGAAATTGCGGCGGACCTTCTCCTTGACGTCGCGGCCCTTCTGATGACCGATGATCATCACCGGACGATCATTGAGACGCGCAACACCGCCGACGATAGCGGCGTCATCGGCAAACTCGCGATCACCATGCAGCTCATCGAAGTCGCTGAACACATGCTCGAGATAGTCCAGCGTGTACGGGCGCTGCGGATGGCGAGACAGCTGCGATACCTGCCACGGCGTCAGATCCTTGAAGATCGACTCGGTCAGCTTGCGGCTCTTTTCCTCAAGGCGCGAAATCTCGTCAGCCAGGCTGACCTGACTGTCGTTGCCGACCAGACGAAGCTCTTCGATCTTGGCCTGCAGTTCGGCGATGGGCTGTTCGAAATCGAGATAGTTGGGGTTCATGGGCCAGCCTTGTGATCATGGTCAGGCGGGCGCGACCGCAGGTCGCAGGCCCACCCATGGCAAATAAAAAGTGGTGTGCATTATCGCACCCTGACGGGGCCACGCAAGGCGCAGCCGTCCAGCGACCTTAACGCCGCAGCGTATTTTGGCCGCCTCAGCGATACTTGAGACGTACGCCATCCTGTCCTTCGACATCCCTCAGGGCGATCAACAGGTCATCAGATGGCAGGACCTTCCACTGCTCGTCGAACTCCAGCCAGCCGGTAGCGTCGACATTGCGATAGCGCAGGCGCACCGGCAGGCCTTCTTCATGTCGATGGGGCTCAAGGCTTGCGCGCAGGCTGTCAATCAACCGGCCGTTCGCCTGACGACCATCCACCGAGACCTCCACCGCCTGGCCAAAGCGCGAGCGTGCCTGGACCATGGGGGTGACGTCCTTGCCTCGCAGGCGCAGGCCACCGGAGTAGTCATCGCTGGAGACTTCTCCTTCGACGATCAGCACCTCGGCATTGTCGAGCTGTTCACGCACGCTGTCATACAGCTCGCCGAACAGTGACGCCTCGATCCGCCCCGTGCGGTCGTCCAGGGTAAGGAAGGCCATGGTGTCGCCCCGCTTGGACTTCATGGTGCGCTGCGCCACCACCAGCCCGGCCACCCGCTGCGGCTCCCGGGAAGGCTTCAAGTCCGCGATGCGGGTCGAGACAAAACGTGCCAGCTCCTCTTCGTACTCATCGATGGGGTGACCCGTCAGATAGAGACCAAGGGTGTCCTTCTCGCCGGCCAGCCGATCGCGATCGCTCCATTCCCGCACGCGCAGGTAGTCCGCATAAGGATCGCTGGCCCCTTCATCGGCGTCCGGTGCAAACGCTTCGCCGAACAGGTCCATCATCCCGGCGTTGTGATTCTTGTGACTCTGCGCAGCGGCCTTGAGGGCGTCATCCAGGGCCGCGCTGAGCACCGCACGATTGGGCCCCAGGTTATCCAGCGCCCCGGAGCGGATCAGCGCCTCCAGGGTACGCTTGTTCATGCGCTTGGGGTCGATACGGCGACAGAAGTCGAACAGATCGGTAAAGGGGCCTTCGGCGGTACGCGCCTCGACAATGGCGCCGATCGGACCTTCCCCCACGCCACGAATGGCACCCAGGCCATACACCACCCGGCCTTCATCATCGACCGTGAACTTGTAGCCGCCCACGTTGACGTCCGGTGGCGTGACCGTGAGCTTGAGATGGCGACACTCCTCGATCAGCGGCACCACCTTGTCCAGGTTGTCCATTTCGGTGGACATCACCGCCGCCATGAACGGGCCCGGGTAATGCGCCTTGAGCCAGGCGGTCTGGTAGGACACCAGCGCGTAGGCCGCCGAGTGGGACTTATTGAAGCCGTAACCGGCAAACTTTTCCACCAGGTCGAAGATGTTGCCAGCGAGGTCCGCATCGATGCCGTTGGCCGCACAGCCTTCCATGAAACCGGTACGCTGCTTGGCCATCTCTTCCGGCTTCTTCTTACCCATCGCGCGCCGCAACAGGTCAGCCTGACCCAAGGAGTAGCCCGCCATCACCTGGGCAATCTGCATCACCTGCTCCTGGTACAGGATGATGCCGTAAGTCGGCTGCAGCACGGGCTTCAGCAGCTCGTGCTGGTAGTCCGGGTGGGGGTAGGAGATCTCCGCCCGTCCGTGCTTACGGTTGATGAAGTCATCGACCATGCCGGACTGCAGCGGCCCCGGGCGGAACAGTGCCACCAGTGCGATCATGTCCTCCAGCGAGTCCGGCAAGAGGCGCTTGATCAGCTCCTTCATCCCCCGGGATTCCAGCTGGAACACCGCGGTGGTCTCGGCCTTCTTGAGCATCTCGAAGGTCTTGCCGTCGTCCAGCGGGATCGCATCGATATCCAGCGCCCCCTTGCCCTCGCTGGCGCGCACCCGATCGACCATCTCCAACGCCCAATCGATGATGGTCAGCGTACGCAAGCCCAGGAAGTCAAACTTGACCAGTCCGGCATCCTCGATGTCGTTCTTGTCAAACTGAACGACCAGCCCGGAGCCATCCTCGTCACATAACAGCGGTGAGAAGTCGGTTAGCTTGGTGGGCGCGATGACGACGCCCCCGGCGTGCTTGCCGGTGCCTCGCGTCACCCCCTCGAGCTTGAGCGCCATGTCCCAGATTTCCTGGGCTTCCTCATCTACCTCAATGAATTCCTTGAGCTGGGGCTCCTCTTCGATGGCCTTGGACAACGTCATGCCCACCTCGAAGGGAATCAGCTTGGACAGCTTGTCCCCCAGCGAGTACGGCTTGCCCTGGGCGCGGGCAACGTCTCGCACCACGGCCTTGGCCGCCATGGTGCCGAAGGTGACGATCTGCGACACCGCGTTACGGCCATAGCGCTCGGCCACGTAATCGATGACGCGATCACGTTTTTCCATGCAGAAGTCGACGTCAAAGTCCGGCATCGACACCCGCTCGGGGTTCAGAAAGCGCTCGAACAGCAGGTCATACTGGATCGGATCGAGATCGGTGATCTTCTGCGCGTAGGCCACCAGCGAGCCGGCACCGGAGCCGCGCCCCGGCCCTACCGGCACATCGTTGTCCTTGGCCCACTGGATAAAGTCCATCACGATCAGGAAGTAACCGGGGAACCCCATCTGCAGGATGATGTCCAGCTCGAAGTCCAGGCGCTCTCGGTAGCGCTTCTCGAGCGCCGCCCAGTCGTCGCTGTCGCGTGGGTGGCTGTCCACCGGGTAAAGAGCGTCAAGGCGCTCGGTCAGGCCATCGTGGGAGATCTTGCGGAAGAACTCGTCCTGGGTCATGCCCTCGGGAATACCGTATTCCGGCAGGAAGATCTCGCCCAGGCGAACGTTGACGTTACAACGCGCGGCGATCATGACGCTGTTTTCCAGCGCCGCGGGAATATCGGCAAACAGCTCCGCCATCTCCTGTGGCGACTTGAGGTACTGTTCCTCGGTGTAGCGCCGCTCGCGACGGGGGTCATCCAGCGCCTTGCCCTCGCCAATGGCCACGCGGGTTTCGTGGGCCCAGAAGTCCTCACGCTTGAGGAAGCGCACATCGTTGGTCGCCACTACCGGAACCCCGGTGTCCATGGCCAACGCCACCGACGCATGCACGCAGTCTTCTTCCAGCGGGCGACCGGTCCGGGTCAGCTCCAGATAGAAACGGCCGGGAAACGCCTGACACCATTCATCCAGCAAACGCCGCGCATCGGCATGATGATCGCTGAGCAAATGGCGGCCCACGTCCCCTTCACGCCCACCAGACAGCGCAATCAAGCCTTCGCTCTGCTCCAGTACCCAGGCTTTCTCCAGGTAAGCCCGGTCCTGACGCTGGCCCTCGACCCAGCCGCGAGAGATCAGCTCGGTCAGGTTGCGATAGCCGACGTCATTCATCGCCAGCAGCGTCACCCGATACGGATGATCCAGGTCATGGGCGTTGACCAGCCACAGGTCGGCACCGATCACGGGTTTCATGCCAGCGCCCTGGACCCCGTTGTAGAACTTCACCAGGCCGAACAGATTGGATTCATCGGTCAACGCCAGCGCTGGCGCGCCATGCTCGACGCCAGCCTTGACGTAAGGCTTGAGGCGCACCAGGCCGTCAACCAGAGAGAACTCGCTATGGACGCGAAGATGAACGAAAGGAGCGGACATGTGAAAGCCTTACCTCGACCCGCCGTGGCGGGGCTGTGAATACGGGTCAGAAAAGCGCCAGCTGGCGCTTGACAGGGGCAAAGGAGCGACGATGTTCGTCGAGTGGCCCCAGACGTTCCAGCGCGGCCAGATGTTCAGCCGTCGGGTAGCCCTTGTGGCGGGCAAAACCATAGTCAGGATAGCGCCGGTCGAGCGACACCATGGCAGCATCCCGCGCCACCTTGGCGAGGATGGATGCGGCGGCGATGGCCGGGTGACGGGCATCACCCTTGACCACAGCCTGGCCGGGAACATGATGCCCGGGGAGGCGATTGCCGTCCACCAGCAGGTATTCAGGCGAAGGCATCAGCCCATCGATGGCACGGCGCATGGCAAGATGCGTGGCGTGGTAGATATTAAGCTGATCGATTTCCTCGGGGCTGGCGGCTGCCACGTGGAAGGCCAGCGCACGTTCACGAATCAGCCCGTCGAGGGCTTCTCGGCGCTTGGCCGACAACGCCTTGGAATCGGTCAGCCCGTCGATGGGCCGCTCGGGATCCAGGATCACCGCCGCGGCGACCACCGCGCCGACCAACGGCCCGCGCCCGACCTCATCCACCCCAGCCAGGAGCTGGCCATCATAGTCCACCACCAATGGCGGCAACGGCGCCTTCGCGGCGCGCCCCTTGCGAGCCGAATCAGCGGCCATCCGTGTCTCCTCGGGCCTGCGTAGGTGCAGCGCCGGTGTCGCTATCCTGAGAAGCCAGCTTGTGAGAAGCGCCTGCGGCGGTCTTATGAGAAGCGCCCGCGGCGGTCTTGTGAGAAGCGCCCGCGGCGGTCTTATTAGAGGCACCTGCGGCGGTCTTATTAGAGGCGCCAGCGTCGCTCACGGCACTGTCCGGGTCCGCCACCTCCTGCGCACACTCCGGGGCCACACTCGGTGGCAACGGCCGACCTGCCACCAGCGCTTCGATGGCCTCCGCCGCGCGACGGCTGGCATCACGCTGCAGGCCTTCATGCATCGCCGCGAAGCGCGTCTCGAGCGCGCTACGCCCCTGGGGATCCGACAACATGGCCTCCAGCTGCCGGGCAATCGCTTCGGCATTGGCCTCGTCCTGAATCAGTTCAGGCACCAGCGACTCCTGGGCGATCAGGTTCGGCAGCGAGATCCACGGGGTCTTGACCATCCAGCGAGCAATCCGATGCGTCATCGGCGCCATGCGATAGCCCACCAGCATCGGCCGGTGACACAGCATGGCTTCCAGCGCCGCCGTACCCGAGGCGAGCAGAACCAGGTCGCTGGCCACCATGGCTTCGCGGGCCTGACCGTCCAGCAGCATGACGCGATCGCGAAGAGCCGGCCGCTGTTGCAGCAGAACCTCGAGCTCCTGGCGACGCTCGGGCGTGGCAGCCGGAATCACCACCCGCAGGCGCTCACGCGTTTCCACCAGTCGCTGTGCGGCCTCCACAAAGGTCGCCGCCATGAAACGCAGTTCATTGCGCCTGGAACCTGGCAGCAGCGCCAGTACTTCTTCGTCCGGCTCGAGCCCAAACGCCCTGCGGGCAGACTGCCGATCGTTCACCAGCGGCAGCTCGTCAGCCAGCGGGTGGCCGACGAAGGCCACCGGCACGCGATGTTTGACGTAGAAGGCTGCCTCGAACGGCAAGAAGGTCAGCATGGCATCCACCGAGCGGGCAATGCCCTTGACCCGCCCCTGGCGCCAGGCCCATACCGACGGACTGACGTAATGAGCCGTGGTGATACCCGCCTCGCGCAGCTGTCGCTCGAGCCCCAGATTGAAGTCAGGCGCATCGATGCCCACCATGATGTCAGGCTGCCATGCCAGCGCGTCGCGGCGCAGATGGCGACGCACACGCACCAGCTCGGGCAGGTGCTTGAGCACCTCGACCAGGCCCATGACCGACAGGGTTTCCAGGGGATACAGTGACGCCAGGCCCTCGGCCAGCATGCGTGGCCCGCCAAGCCCACGAAACTCGACGCCAGGATGTCGCGCCTTGAGCGCGCGCATCAATCCCGCGCCAAGAATGTCGCCAGACAATTCTCCGGCGACCAGGTAGACACGGCGGACAGGGACGGCGTCACTCTCGGCTTGGCGAACGACGTGGGTCATGGGGGCTCCCCGGATCAGCGATGGAGTGTCCCGGGGGCAGCGGCCTCACCGGTTGGTCAGGCAAGGCCGCTGTTCATCAGCGGATAATGCCCCGGGTAGACGCCTCGATGGAGGCCACGAAGGCGTCGGTTTCCGCCAGCGAGAACCGCTGGCGAATCTCGGCGACCGCTTGCTCGACGGTCAGTCCCTGCCGGTAGACCAGCTTGTAGGACTCGTTGAGCGCGCGGATCGCCTCACTGGCAAAGCCACGCCGCTTGAGGCCGACCACATTGAGACCATGGGCCTGAGCAGGGTTGCCGTTGATCATCACGAAGTCGGGTGTGTCCTTGGTGATGATCGAGCCTCCCCCGGCCATGGCATGGGAACCAAAGCGGCAGAACTGATGGATCGCCGACAGACCGCCGATAATGGCGAAATCGCCCAACTGCACATGTCCGGCCAGGGTCACCTGGTTGGCCAGAATACAGTCATCGCCGATGATGCAGTCATGCCCGACATGGACATAGGCCATGAACAGATTGCGCGAACCGATGGTGGTCTCGCTGCGATCCTGCACGGTGCCTCGGTGCAGGGTGACACCCTCACGGACAACGTTGTCATCGCCCATCACCAGGCGCGTCGGTTCTCCGTTGTACTTCTTGTCCTGGCAAGCCTCGCCGACAGACGCAAACTGAAAGATGCGATTGCGCTTGCCAAGAACCGTCGGCCCCTGCACCACGACATGGGGACCAATCACGGTGCCTTCGCCAATCTCGACGTCGGGACCAATCACGCTGAAGGGCCCAACCTCGACATCGTCGGCCAGGCGGGCGCCGGGATCTACGATGGCGGACGGATGTATCAAGCGATCTTCCTCTCGGCGCAGATGATGTCGGCTTCACAGGCCAGCTCACCTTCCACGGTGGCACGGCACTTGAACTTCCAGATGCCGCGCTTGGCCCGCTCGACCTCGGCACGCAGCTGCAGGGTATCACCAGGCATGACCGGACGCTTGAAGCGCACGTTATCGCTACCGACGAGGTAGTACACGTAGCCGTCGGCGGGCAGCTTATTGACCGTCTTGAAGCCAAGAATGCCGCAGGCCTGGGCCAGCGCCTCGACCACCAGCACCCCCGGCATGATGGGATGGTGCGGGAAGTGACCATTGAAGAACGGCTCGTTGATGCTGACATTCTTGTAGGCAACGATGGTCTCGCCGTGGGTCAATTCCGTGACCCGATCCACCAGCAAGAAAGGATAGCGGTGGGGCAGATATTCGCGAATCTCGTTGATGTCCATAACCATCGTAGCGACCTCTAAAATGACAAGAGCCCTTCTCCGAGAAGGACACGAGCGGCGTCGGGCTTGCGCGCCGAGCCGACAATAGGCGGTGGATTATACCGACCTGAACCACCCCCTCAAGTATCGCTGGAATCCCGCTTCTCCAGGCGACTGACGCGCTTGGCGATACTGTCGAGCTGCTTGAAGCGCACGGCATTGCGGCGCCACTGGCTATTTTCCATGGCACCGGTGCCGGAGGAGTAGACTCCCGGCTCAAGAATCGAGTTGGTGACCAGGCTCATGCCAGTGACCTGCACGCCGTCACTGATGGTCAGGTGCCCGGACAAGCCGACCCCGCCTCCCAGCATGCAGTGGCGTCCCACCCGAGTGGAACCCGCAATGCCGACGCAGCCGGCTAGGGCGCTGTGATCACCGATCTGCACGTTGTGCGCGATCTGCACCTGGCTATCGATCTTGACGTCGTTACCGATCACGGTGTCACCGAGTGCACCGCGATCAATGCTGGAACAGCTGCCGACCTCGACATCATCGCCCAGCACCGCACCACCCAGCTGGGCAATCTTGCGCCAGCCACTTCCATCGTGGGCAAAGCCGAAGCCGTCGCCGCCAATCACGCAGCCACTGTGCAAGATCACCCGCTTGCCGATGACCACCCCGTGATACAGCGTGACATTGGCATGCAGGAAACCGTCATCGTCGATCTGGCTGTCGCTTCCGATCACGCAGCCGGGACCTACGACAACGCGGTCGCCCAGCTTCACGCCGGATTCGACTACCGCATTGGGGCCGATGCAGACATCTTCACCCAGTACCGCATCGTCGGCCACCACGGCACTGTGATGCACACCCGGGCGATGAGCGCCGACCAGGGGATCGAGCAACCTGGAGAGCTCGGCGTACCCCAGATAGGGATTGTCCAGCACCAGTGCGGGCACTGGACAGGCTTCTAGATGATCAGGATGCAGCAATACGGCAGCGGCACGTGTAGAGGGAAGGTCCTTGAGGTAGGCCCGGTTGGCGAGAAAGCTGACCTGGTCAGGCCCGGCATCCTTGAGCGTCGCCAGCCCTCGCACGCGCTGATCGCCATCGCCGTGCAGGCGCGCGCCCAGTTGGCTGGCGATCTCGGAAAGGCTTGGCTGGGTGCGTGATGATTTCATGAATGACCGTGATGCGGTAACGATAAAATTCGAGAAAGGAAGCGCTGGTCACGCGCTGTCAGGGCGTGTCCAGCAACCGAGTCACCTCTGCGGTCAGGTCGGGCAGATCGCGGCTGCTGTGCAGCACGCCATCCGGCGTGACCAGCACGTCCACATCGTGGCGATCAATGACCTGCGCCACCGCCTCGTCGACACGACCTTCAAGGCGACTTATCAAACGCTGTTCGGTTTCCTGGCGAGCGTTGAGGATATCACGCCTTAGCCGATCGAATCGCTGTCCCTTCTGTTGAAACTCCTGGACGCTGGCGGGGTTCGGCTGCTGCCCCTGCTGGGCAAGCTCATCGGCCAACCCTTCCAGCTCCAGGCGAAGCACTTCAGCCTCTTGCTGCCACGGCCCCACCTGCTGCTGGAGGGACTGCATGGCACCTTGGGCCATGCGGGTGTCCAGCAGCGCTTGCTGCCAATCCAGCACCGCGACTCCCGAGGCCTGCGCCGCCTGCCATGGCAGGGCGGCACACGCCACGATGACTGCCAGGCAACGGCGCAGTCCACTCACTGACATCAGAACGTCTGACCGAGCGAGAACTGGAACACCTGGGTGTCATCCTCGTCCTTGTCATTAAGCGGTTCAGCGATACTGAAGGTCAGCGGCCCGACCGGCGTCAGCCAGGACACGCCGACACCCGCGCTGTAGCGAATATCACCGAACTCCACTCCGGAATCACACTTCTGGCGACCTTCGTCTTCAGACAGTACGTCATAGCACTCGGTCAGGAAGGTATTACCGGCATCGATGAACAGCGACGGCTGCACCGAACGCTTGTCTTCGACGAAAGGCATCGGGAAGATCAGTTCCATGCTGCCCTCGATCAGCACGTTACCGCCCAGCGTCTCGTCGTCACCGTCTTCACGCTCGGTCGTCAGCTGACCCAGGGTGTTGTCGGTGAAACCACGTACCGAGCCAAGACCACCGGCCAGAAAGTTCTCGTAGAACGGATAGGGGTCGCTCGAGTTGAGCGCGTCGGCGTAACCCACCTGTCCGCTGAACTTGAGTGACCAGGTTTCTTCCTCGTTGAACGGGAAGAACTGCTTGGCCTGGGCACGGGCCTTGTAGTACTCGGCGTCGCTGCCGGGCACACCCAGCTCCAGCGACAGGCGCTGGTAGTTACCGGCGGTGGGCATGATGCCCCGGTTCAGATCGTTTCGGGTCCAGCTACCGGTGACCGACAGGGTGTTGGCGTCATCACCTTCATCCAGCACGTAGCGCTTGATTTCCGACGGCGTGTCGTCATAGGTGTCGATCTCGAGCTTCTCGATGTTGGCGCCAAAGTTCATGCGCGTCAGCTCGTTGATCGGATAGCCGAAGTTAATGCCTGCCCCCAGCGCATCGGTGGAGTAGGTGGAGATATCGGAATCTTCGTAGTCGGTCGCGCGGTAGTAGAAGTTGTAGCCGCGAGAGATACCGTCAAGCGTCCAGTAGGGGTCAGTGAAACCAAAGTTGATGCTGGTGTAGGTATCACTCTTCTGGGCACCGATATTGACCCGATTGCCGCTACCCAGGAAGTTGTTCTGGGACAGCGAGGCGCCGTAGATGACGCCGGCACTCTGAGAGAAACCAAGGCTTGCCGAGAGCGAGCCAGAAGGCTGCTCTTCGACGTTGTAGGTGACATCGAGCTGGTCGCTTTCGCCCGGCACCGGCTCCGTCTGCACCTCGACCTGCTTGAAGAAGCCAAGACGTTCCAGGCGCTGACGCGATTGGGAAATGGCCTCGGTCGACGCCGGCGCGCTTTCCGCCTGGATCATCTCGCGGCGCAGCACCTCGTCCTTGGTCGTGGTGTTGCCGACAAACTGGATACGACGCACATAGGCGCGACGTCCGGGGGCGACCTGGAAGCTCAAGTCGACGGTTTCGCCGTCACTGCGTACTTCCGGGATGCCGTCGACCTCGGCGAAGGCAAAACCTTCTGCCCCAAGGCGCGAGCGCATGGCTTCAGAGGACGCAATGACCTTGCTGCGGGAGAACACGTCACCGGACTGGAACTGCAGCAGATCGCGGGCTTCTGCCTCGGCTACCTTCAGGTCGCCGACGAAGTTGATATCTCCGACCCGATAGCGGTTGCCTTCATCGACATTGATGGTGATGAAGATCCGGGACTTGTCAGGACTGATGGACACCTGACTCGAGGTGATCTCGAAATTCACGTAACCGCGGTCGAGATAGTAGGAGCGCAGGCGCTCCAAGTCACCCGCCAGGGCTTCCCGGGAGTATTCGTCGGCGGAGAACCAGCCAAAGAACAGGCCGGGATCATCCTCAAGCTCGAACTCATCGAGCAGGATATCGTCGGAAAAGGCCTCGTTGCCCACGATGTTGATCTGGCGAATCTTGGCAACGGCACCTTCATTGATATTGATATCGACGCGCACCCGGCCTTGGCCGACCGGCGTCACCTCAGTATCAATGCGGGCGCTGTAACGGCCCTGGGACTGGTACAGCCCCTCCAGCTCGCGCTTCATCTCGTCGATGGTCGACAGCTGCAGCACCTGGCCTTCACTGATCCCGGCCTGCTTCAGGCCGTTGCGCAGATCTTCATCGGTGATCTGTGAGTTGCCTTCGATATTGAGGGCTGAAATGGTCGGACGTTCCTCGACCTGGATGATCAGCACATCGCCCTCACGAGCAAGCTCGATATCTTCGAACAGCCCAGTGGCAAACAGCTGGCGCGCGGCGTCGGCCAGCTCGCGGTCATCCACCTGGTCGCGAGCGTTGACGGGAAACGCATTGAAGACGGATGCAGCGGAGACCCGTTGAAGGCCCTCCACACGAATGTCCGACACGGTAAAGGAATCCGCGTGCGCCACCTGGGCACAGGCGGTCAAGAGTGTCGCCAATCCGATGGTCTTGATTTTCATGCAGTCAATTCGCTCGCGTTGAGTCAGCGTACCTGTCCAGACAGGCACCTTATACATTTCTCCGCCTTACTGACAAGTTGACAGCGGCGTCTCAAAAAAGGGGCACCGTCTCCCGTCACTCGCCGCCACCACCCCTGGTGACGACTGCGGCGTCTCCCGACACTCGGGCCTTGCTGATGGTCTGTCGCCCTACCAGAGCCGCATCACATCAAAGTACAGGGCCATGATCATCAGCGTTCCGACCAGCGCTAGACCCACCTTCAGTCCGACCGCCTGGGTGCGCTCGGAGACAGGCCGTCCGCGCACCGCCTCGATCAAGTAATACAGCAGATGGCCACCGTCGAGCACCGGGATGGGCAACAGATTGAGCACCCCCAGGCTGATCGACAGGTACGCCATGAAGTTGACGAAGCTCTCCAGACCCGAGCGAGCCGTATCGCCCGCGATGCGCGCAATCGTGATCGGGCCCGACAGGTTGGTCGGTGAAATCAGGCCCACCAGCATCTTGCGCACCGCGTCGAAGGTCAACACTGTCATTTCGGCGGTGCGCGATGCAGCTTGCCCCACGGCCTCCAGAGGTCCGTAGCGGATATCTCGCTGATACTTCTGGGGCCAGTCTACCGGTGCAACGCCGGCACCGATATAGCCGATCTCGCTACCATCATCGAGACGGTTCCCGCGCGGGGTCAGGCTTAGCGTGACAGAGGCATCGCCTCGCTGCACGTCGAGCTCCATGGCCTCGCCGGGACGCGCCCGGACGCGCTGGACCAGGTCCGGCCAGTCCGCCACCGGCTCGCCATCAATCGCCACCACCCGGTCACCGGGCTGCAGCCCCGCCTGGACCGCTGGCTCGTTCTCGACCAGTTGGCCGATCACTGCCGGCATGTCCGGGCGCCACGGCCGGATACCCAGCGTTCCCAGCGGCTCCGGTGGGTCCTGCCCCACCAGCCAGTTGTCCACCTCGACCGGGTAGGTCCGGGCAACGCTGCTGCCCTCCGCCCGTGTCTCGATGGCCAGGCTGCCGCTGGCGCCAATGGCAGCCACCAGCTTCAAGTTGATGTCGTCCCAGGAGCGAACCGGCTCACCGCGGACGGCGGTGACTTCCATGCCCTGCTCCAGCCCCGCCTCGGCCGCCGGAGACTGCGGCGTCACCTCGCCCACTACCGGCACGACAGTCGTGGTACCCGCCACAAACAGCGCCCAATAGGCCACCAGCGCCAACAGGAAGTTGGCCAGCGGACCCGCTGCGACAATCGCAATACGCGCCCACACTGACTTGCGATTGAAGGCCTGATCCAGCTGGTCAGCCGGGACATTGCCCTCACGCTCGTCGAGCATCTTGACGTAGCCGCCCAATGGAATGGCGGCGATCGCGAACTCGGTGCCATGGCGGTCCACTCGCGACCACAAGGGCTTGCCGAAACCTACCGAGAAACGCAACACCTTCACGCCACAGCGGCGCGCCACCCAGAAGTGACCGAACTCATGGAAGGTGACCAACAGGCCGAGCACCACCAGCACGGCCAGAATGTTCTGAATCAGGCCCACCTACGTCTCCTTGGCAATGTCGCGTGCGTCGGCGCCAGCGCCGTCGTTGTTCCGGCAGCAGAGAATGAGAAAGGTTCCACTAAACAACGCATCAGCGGCGTGCCTCCAGCCAGGCCAGCGCATGACGCCGGGCCTGGCGGTCGGCGGCCAGCACCGCCTCCAGATCATCGGCGCGGCCATCAAAGTGGCCCTCCCTGACGTCCTGTACCAGCGCAGCAATGGCATTGAAGCTCAGGCGCCGATCCAGGAAGGCCTCCACCGCGATTTCGTTGGCGGCGTTGAGTACGGCAGGCTGCAGTCCCCCTTCCGCCATCGCCTCGCGAGCCAGACGCAGGCAGGGAAACGCCGTTTCGTCGGCCGGCTCGAAGTCCAGACGAGCCACCGCGAACAGATCCAGCGACTGCACACCGGCATCGATCCGCTCGGGCCACGCCAAGCCGTAGGCGATGGGCGTGCGCATATCCGGGTTGCCAAGCTGTGCCAGCACCGACCCATCGCTGTAAGCCGCCATGGAATGAATCACGCTCTGCGGGTGTACCACCACCTGAATCTGCTCGGGCCGAGCATCGAACAGCCAGCAGGCCTCGATCAGCTCGAGCCCCTTGTTCATCAGGGTGGCACTGTCTACGGAAATCTTGCGGCCCATCGACCAGTTGGGATGCGCACAGGCCTGGTCGGGGGTGACCTGGGCCAGCTGCTCGGAGGAGTAACCGCGAAAGGGACCGCCCGAAGCGGTCAGCAGCAGCTGGGTGACCCCATGCTGCGCCAACCCTCCACGGTGTTCACCGGGCAGACACTGAAAAATGGCATTGTGCTCGGAATCGATCGGCAACAGCGCCGCGCCGCTCTCCTCGACGGCCTGCATGAACAGCGCCCCCGACATGACCAACGCTTCCTTGTTGGCCAGCAGCACGCGCTTGCCCGCCCGCACCGCAGCCAGCGTCGGCAACAGTCCGGCGGCGCCCACGATGGCCGCCATGACCACCTCGGCTTCCGGCGCACTGGCGACCTCCGCCAATGCCTGATCACCGTGGCGTACCTCGGTGGCAAGGCCAGACTCCCGGAGCTTCAGTGCCAGCCAGTCGGCATCGGCTGCACCGCCCAGCACGGCCACCTCGGGATGGTGAGACAGGCACTGTTCCAGCAGCGCCTCGCGGGACCGGTGTGCCGTCAGGGCGTGGACGCGATAGCGGTCGGGATGCCGGGCGATGACGTCGAGGGTACTGGTGCCGATAGAGCCGGTGGCTCCCAGCACAGTCACCCCCTTTACTGCCTGTGCGTCAGAGCGCTTAGGATCTGTCATGACGCCACCAGCCAGGTAAAGAAAAGTGCGAAGACGGGAATCGCAGCCGTCAGGCTGTCGATGCGATCAAGCACGCCGCCATGCCCGGGCAACAGGGCACTCGAGTCCTTGATCCCGCGATGGCGCTTGAGCATGCTCTCGAGCAGATCCCCCAGCACCGAGATCAGGGTCACGGCCAGTGTCAGCAGCACCAGCGTGATGGCAGCGGACAGCGATAGCGCCTGCCACAGGGCAAACACCACCGCCAGACAGGCAGTGACGGCCATGCCACCGTATACGCCTTCCCAGGACTTGCCTGGGCTGACGCTGGGCGCCAGCTTGCGACGGCCAAAGGCGCGACCAACGAAGTAAGCACCGATATCGGCTCCCCACACCAGCAGCAGCACGAACAGTAGCCAGGCGGCGCCGCTCTCCCGCAGCAGGTTGAAGCCGACCCAGGTGGGCAGCAAAACCCAGCCGCCCATGGCCAGGCGCATGCAGGTCGACGACCACTGCGGCGTGCGCTCAGGATGCCCCAGCACCCACCACAGATTGATCGACCAGCCAACGGCGCCTATCACCAAGGGCCACAGGGCGTGAGACTGACCGGTTAGCCACATCACCAGCATGACCCCGGCCAGCGCCGCCGGGGCTAGCCAACGCCTCACTCCCCGATCCAGGCCTGCCAGGTTGGCCCACTCCCAGCCCGCCAGCACCACGATGGCGCCGGTGAACAGCGCGAAGGCGCCCCCTTCCAGTCCAAACAAGCCTGCCAGCGCCAACGGCGCCAGCCAGACCGCCGTAATGATTCGCTGTCTAAGCACCCTGGGCCTCTAGCTGTTCGTCAGTCATGCCGAAGCGGCGCTTGCGCTGGCAGAAGTCCTCCAGTGCGTCGTCGAAGGCCTCGCCATCGAAGTCGGGCCAGAGCACGGGCGTGAAGTACAGCTCCGCATAGGCCAGTTGCCACAGCAGGAAGTTGGAGATACGGCGCTCGCCGCTGGTACGAATGCACAGATCGACTGGCGCCGCGTCACTCAAGCACAGCTCCTGTGCCAGGGTGCCTTCGTCGATGGCATCCGCCTCGAGCTCACCCCGCGCGACGCGCTCGGCCAGCCGCCGCGCGCCGCTGGCGATGTCCCACTGACCGCCATAGTTGGCGGCGATGACCAGGCGCAATCCCTGATTGCCCTGCGTCAACCGCTCGGCATCTTCAATCCGCTTCTGGATCGCCGACGAGAACCCCGAGGTATCACCGATCACCGACAGACGGATATCGTGCTCGTGGAGCTTCTTGACCTCGCGCTTGAGCGCCATCAGGAACAGTTCCATCAGCGCGTTCACTTCAGCGGCGGGACGTTTCCAGTTCTCACTGGAGAAAGCAAACAGCGTCAGCGTCTCGATACGTCTCTCGGCGGCACGACGAATCACCGCTCTCACGGCTTCGACACCCGCGTGATGCCCGCGCACACCGGATAAACCGCGCGCCTTGGCCCAACGGTTGTTGCCATCCATGATCACGGCCACATGACGAGGCAGACTCGCAAAGGGCGGCAGCGGGCGAAGTTCGGGAGACGGCGTTGACTTCATGGGGTCTCGCATGACGTTTGAATCCAGCCTCACCGCATCCTGGCAGCAAGACAATCGGTTCATTTGTCGGCCATCGGCCAAGGCGATGGCCGACAAAGCAACCTCGGCCACTGGTCACATGCAACACGATAGCGCACGCCCAGTGCAGCGGCACCCCGGGCCTGCCGTCGCGGCAGCCCCGGAGCAGCGCCGGATCAGACCTGCATCAGGTCTTCTTCCTTGGCCGCCAAGGTCTTGTCGATTTCGGCGATGAAGCGATCGGTGATCTTCTGCACCTCATCCTCGCCCTGACGCTCTTCGTCCTCGGAAATTTCCTTGTCCTTGAGCAGCGCCTTGATGTCATTATTGGCATCACGACGGACGTTGCGGATCGCGACCCGCGCGTTCTCCGCTTCCTGACGCGCCTGCTTGATGTAGCCCTTGCGCGTCTCCTCGGTGAGCATCGGCATCGGCACGCGGATCACGTTGCCGGCGGACGCCGGATTGAGGCCGAGGTCAGAGGTCATGATCGCCTTCTCGACCTTGGGCACCATGCTTTGCTCCCAGGGCACGACGGTCAGCGTGCGGGCATCTTCGACGTTGACCGACGCCACCTGGTTCAGCGGCATCATGGAGCCGTAGTATTCGACCTGGACGGCATCCAGAATACTGGGATGCGCGCGGCCGGTGCGAATCTTGTTCAGGTTATGATGCAGCGACTCGATGGTCTTCTGCATTCTCGTTTCTGTGTCTTTCTTGATGTCGTTGATCACGATCTCACCCTCTGTCGATCAGCGTGCCTTCCTTGCCACCCACTACCAGGTTGAGCAGGGCGCCAGGCTTGTTCATGTTGAAGACCCGAACCGGCATGTCATGGTCACGCACCAGACAAATCGCGGTCAAATCCATCACCCCGAGCTTCTGTTCGAGGGCGTCGTCATAGGACAGTTGGTCATACTTGACGGCATCGTCGAACTTGACCGGATCCTTGTCGTAGACACCATCTACCTTGGTTGCCTTGACCACCACGTCGGCATCGATCTCGATGCCGCGCAGACACGCAGCGGAATCGGTGGTAAAGAACGGGTTACCGGTACCGGCGGAGAACAGCACGACATCGCCGGACGTCAGGTAACGAATCGCCGTGCGTCGGTCGTAGTGCTCCACTACCCCACTCATGGGAATCGCCGACATGACCCGCGAGCGGATGTTGGAACGCTCAAGCGCATCGCGCATGGCCAGGGCGTTCATCACCGTCGCCAGCATGCCCATGTGGTCACCGGTGACACGCTCCATACCGGCTTCATGCAGGGCGGCACCACGGAACAGGTTGCCACCGCCGATCACGATGCCTACCTGGACGCCGATGCCTACCAGCTGCCCAATCTCGAGGGCCATGCGATCAAGCACCTTGGGATCGATCCCGAACTCGGCATCCCCGGTCAACGCCTCGCCTGACAGCTTCAGCAGGATGCGCTTGTACTTCGACACATCGGCACGGGGCTTGTCGAGCTTGGACTGGGGGGAAGAATCGGCGCTACTCATGGCATTTCTCCACTGGGGACTGGATGGGTCGAGTGACGGTCGGTCAGGCCGTACGCTCACCGCTGACGCATACACGAAGGCGTGCGCTTTCGCGCACGCCATCTTTACACTGTGCTAGCACAGTATGGAACCTTGGGCCTCGGGAAACACATCCCTTTAGCTACGCTTGGCCTGTTCCATGACTTCCTTGGCGAAGTCGACCTCTTCCTTCTCGATGCCCTCGCCCACTTCGAAGCGAGTGAAGCCGATCACTTCACCACCGGCGGCCTTGACGAACTCGGCCACGCTCTGGTTCGGATCCTTGACGAAGGGCTGCTCGGTCAGGCTGTTCTCGGCCAGGTACTTCTTCAGGCGGCCCTGCACCATCTTCTCGGCGATCTGCTCGGGCTTGCCCGCCATATCCGGCTGCGCCAGGATGATGGCCTTCTCCTGGTCGAGCGCTTCCTGAGGCATGTCCTCAGGACGAGCAACGGCCGGGTTGATCGCAGCCACGTGCATGGACACGTCCTTGGCGGCTTCCTGAGTGCCACCCTTGAGCTCGGTCAGCACGCCGATGCGGCCACCGTGCACATAGGCACCCACCAGGTTGCCGTCAGCCGCATCGACGACCACAGCGCGACGCACGCCGATGTTCTCGCCGATTTTCTGGACCAGCTGCTCACGAGCAGTTTCCAGCTCGCCAGCGGTCACAGCGGCGACGTCTTCGCTCTTGGCAGCGAAGAAGGTATCCGCCACCTTGTCGGCAAACGCCTTGAAGTTGTCGTCACGAGCAACGAAGTCGGTCTCGGAGTTGATCTCGACCATCACGCCGTAGCTGCCGTCCTCGGACACGCGAGTCACGACAACGCCTTCAGCAGCGGTACGACCCGCTTTCTTGGCGGCCTTGAGACCAGAGTTCTTGCGCAGATCCTCAATGGCCTGCTCGATGTCACCGCCGGCTTCGGTGAGTGCCTTCTTGCACTCCATCATGCCGAGCCCGGTACGCTCGCGCAGTTCCTTGACCTGGGAGGCGCTGATAGCTGCCATGGTATTCACCTCTAAATGGTTCGACCTGGGTGTCGGAGAGGCCCTCGGCTTGACCGCGGGCCAGAGTAGAGAAAAGGGGGCCTCGGCCCCCTTTGCGCCTGTCCGGCGTGGATCGCTTGCGCGATCAGCTGGCCCAGGCGGGCCGAAGCTTACTCGGCAGCAGCGGCGGCATCGCCTTCGCTGTCGGTCACTTCGACGAACTCATCGGGGCGACCTTCCTTTGCACGACCGCAGGCATCGGCGATGGCCTTGACGTAGATCTGGATGGCGCGGATGGAGTCATCGTTGCCCGGGATCACGTAGTCGACGCCGTCCGGATCGGAGTTGGTGTCAACCACGCCGATGACCGGGATGCCCAGCTTGTTCGCTTCGTTGATAGCGATACGCTCGTGGTCGACGTCGATCACGAAAAGTGCGTCCGGCAGGCCGCCCATTTCCTTGATACCGCCGATGGAGCGCTCGAGCTTCTCTTGCTCGCGAGTCGCCATCAGGACTTCTTTCTTGGTCAGCTTCTCGAAAGTACCATCTTCGTGCATGGTCTCGAGTTCGCGCAGACGCTTGATGGACTGACGAATGGTCTTGTAGTTCGTCAGCATGCCGCCGAGCCAGCGGTGGTTGACGAACGGCTGACCAACGCGGTTGGCTTCTTCCTTGATGATCTTGCTCGCGCTACGCTTGGTACCGACGAACATGATCTTGTTGTTGGCAGAGGCCATCTTCTCGACCACATCGATCGCCTCGTTGAGCGCCGGAAGGGTATGCTCGAGGTTGATGATGTGAATCTTGTTACGAGCGCCGAAGATGAACTTGCCCATCTTCGGGTTCCAGTAACGTGTCTGGTGACCGAAGTGTGCGCCTGCCTTGAGCAGGTCACGCATATTGACGTGTGCCATGGATGACTCCTGAAAAATCGGGTTAGGCCTCCATGCACCCCATGGATCCGACCAGAGGTTTCCCTCAGGCACCCGGGACCATGTGTCGGTGCATGTGTGTTTTCAAGGCTCGAGGCTTCCACTGTGAAAGCCTCTTCTGTTTGCCGCCTTCCCGTAACGCGCCGCCTGGCGAGGGCGTCGCAGGCAGGGAGCGAAGGATCGTAACCCTTCCTTATCTCACCCGCTCCGTGATCGACACACCCATGCAGGGAACGGCGATTGCAGGAAAGCGCGCAGCTTTATACCATGGATGACTTTCGAATTGAAGTCGCCCAGCGTCTCGCGCGCTCGACGCCGCCGCATCGACACCCGCATACGGCCATTCTGCGCTGTGTCAGCCGCAGCCTCCTGCCCCATGGCGACCCCACACAGATCGAGATTCCATGAACGTACCCATCAAGACGCCCGACGAAATCGAAAAAATGCGCGAAGCCGGCCGCCAGGCGGCCAGCGTGCTGGAGATGATCACCCCTCACGTCGTCGCTGGTGTCAGCACCGGCCACCTGGACAAGCTGTGCCACGACTACATCGTCAATGAGCTCGGCTCGACCCCTGCCCCGCTCAACTATCATGGCTTTCCCAAGTCCATCTGCACCTCGATCAACCATGTGGTCTGCCACGGCATCCCCGACGACAGCAAGAAGCTGAAGAAGGGCGACATCATGAACATGGACATCACCGTGAAGACTGCCGATGGCTATCACGGCGACTCCAGCGTCATGTTCATCATCGGTGACACCATTCAGGGCGAGCGCCTGTGTCGCGTCACCCAGGAGTGCCTGTACCGCAGCATGGCGCTGGTACGCCCCGGGGTGCGGCTGTCCGAGCTCGCCCGCGCCATTGAAAGCCATGCCCAGGCCAACGGCTACTCCGTCGTTCGGGACTTCTGCGGCCACGGCATCGGCGCCGGCTTCCATGAGGATCCCCAGGTACTGCACTACGATGGCTACGCCCCGGAAGCCGACATCGAACTGGCGGCCGGCATGTGCTTTACCATCGAGCCAATGATCAACGTCGGCGACCATCGCACCAAGGTGCTGCGCGATGGCTGGACGGCGGTCACCAAGGACAAGGGACTGACTGCCCAGTGGGAGCACACCCTGCTGGTGACCGAGACCGGGGTCGAGGTGCTGACCGCTCGCTCGGATGAAGACCTGTCCTTCCTCGAGCGCTGAGAGCCCATGCTGCTGCACCACTACCGCTTCGCACCGGAATTCGAGCTGTTCGACGTCGACGACTTTGCTCGCCAGCTCGACGGCCAACGTTCTCCCATCGCTCCATTCAAGGGGGCGCTAAGGGAGATTCAGGCCCGTCTCGATGAGCGCTTCCTGGGAGGCGCAGACATCCGTGACCTGGTACGCGGGCGGGCCTGGTGCCTCGACCAGCTGCTGGCCCTTGCCTGGTCACGTCAGACGGGGCTGGACGACGGGGTTGCCCTGCTCGCCGTGGGCGGCTACGGCCGCGGCGAACTGCATCCGCATTCCGATATCGACCTGATGTTCCTGCTGAAAGACGATGACGACACCCCTTATCGGGAAGCGTTGACCTCGTTTATCACCTTTCTGTGGGACATCGGCCTGGAAATCGGCCATAGCGTGCGCTCGCTCAACGACTGCGCGCGCGAGGCCGAAGCCGATGTCACCGTCATCACCAACCTGCTGGAATCTCGCACCATTGCAGGGCGGGAGGCGCTGCGCCAGGCCATGCGTGAGCGGCTGGCGGCGGAGCACATGTGGCCGGCGGATCGCTTCTTCGAAGCCAAGTGGCAGGAACAGATCGCCCGCCACTATCGTTTCAACAACTCCGAGTATCATCTGGAACCGAACATCAAGAGCTCACCCGGTGGGCTTCGCGATATCCAGATGATCGGCTGGGTCGCCAAGCGCCATTTCGATACCGAGTCCTACGAGGATGTGGTGGCCAAAGGCTTCATGAACGACGCCGAACACCGCATCCTGAGCCAGGGCCAGGCGTTCCTGTGGCAGGTTCGCTACGCCCTGCACATGCTCACCGGGCGCGCCGAAGATCGCCTGCTGTTTGACCATCAGAACACCATCGCCGAGCTGTTTGGCTATCGCGACAACCCTGAGCGTCTGGCGGTAGAGCAGTTCATGAAGCGCTATTACCGTCATGTCACCGCCCTGGCTGGGCTCAATGACATGCTGCTGCAGCACTTCGACGAGCAGATCCTGCGCCCCGACGAGCCGATTGCGGTCACCCCGCTCAACGAGCGCTTTGAAGTCGCCGGTGGCTACATCCAGGTACGCTCGCGCACCCTGTTTCGGGACCAACCCTCGGCCCTGCTCGAGCTGTTCTACCTGATGGCAGAACATCCTGAAATTGAGGGCGTGCGCGCCGATACCATTCGCCTGATCCGCGACCATCGACACCTGATGGACGATCGCTACCGCGACGACCCTCGCCACCAGGCCCTGTTCATGGCGCTGTTGCGCTCTTCCGGCAATGTCGCGCGCCAGCTCCGTCGCATGAACCGCTATGGCGTGCTGGGCAAGTATCTGCCGGCCTTTGGCCAGGCGGTTGGCCTGATGCAGCACGACCTGTTCCACATCTACACGGTAGATGCCCACACTCTGCGCCTGCTGAAATGCCTGCATGGTTTTCGCAAGCCGGAGTCCAAGAAGGAATTTCCCGTCGCGGCCACCCTGATCCACCAGGTGCCGAAGATGGACATCCTGTGGATTGCCGGACTGTTTCACGACATCGGCAAGGGCCGCGGCGGTGACCATTCGCTGATCGGTGCGCGCGAGGTCGAGGTCTTCGCT
Organism: Halomonas sp. DP8Y7-3; assembly: GCF_019801675.1. Classification (NCBI taxonomy): domain Bacteria; kingdom Pseudomonadati; phylum Pseudomonadota; class Gammaproteobacteria; order Oceanospirillales; family Halomonadaceae; genus Halomonas; species Halomonas sp. DP8Y7-3. Next base: position 24,481 of record NZ_JAHVIO010000002.1, on the reverse strand, counting down.
GAGCGACACGGACTCAGCCAGCGCGACACCCGCCTGGTCAGCTGGCTGGTGGAGCATCACCTGCTGATGTCGATGGTGGCCCAGAAGCGGGACATCACCGACCCCGAAGTGATACGTGACTTCGCCGCCACGGTGGTCGATGAGACGCGCCTGGACTACCTGTACATTCTCACCGTCGCCGATATCACCGCCACCAATCCGACGCTGTGGAATGGCTGGCGCGCGTCGCTGATGCGCCAACTGCACGCCGAAACACGGCGCGCCTTGCGTCGCGGACTCGAGAACCCGCTGGAGCGTGACGACTGGGTGCGCGAAACCCGTGAAGAAGCCCACTCGCTACTGGCGACCATCGGCGCCGACATGGCGCGGGTAGATGCCCTGTGGCGCTCTCTGGGAGAAGACTTCTTTCTGCAGTACGCACCGAGCGAAGTGGTCTGGCAGACCCAGGGCATGCTCGACCACGCCGGCAGCGACATGCCGCTGATCCTGATCAATGCCCCCACCGACGACATGCCCGAGGGCGGCACCAAGGTGTTCATCCATACCCGCTCCGTGGATGACCTGTTCGCCGCCACCGCAGCGGCAATGGAGCAGCTTGGTCTGTCGATCCACGACGCCCGCATCGCCACCTCGCTCAATGATTGGACGCTGAATACCTTCATCGTGCTCGACGATCACGACCAGCCGATTCGCGACGCCGTGCGCCTGGAGGAGATTCGCCGCCATCTGGTCGAGGAACTGGATGATCCGGACGACTACCCCACCATCGTGACGCGCCATACACCGCGCCAGCTCAAGCATTTCAAGGTCGCCACCCAGGTCGCCATTGAACAGGACCCCAACGGCGAACGCACCTTGCTGGAGCTTACTGCCCCTGACCGTCCAGGCCTGCTGGCCCGGGTCGGCAGCATCTTCATGGAGCAGGGCATCACACTGTCGGCGGCCAAGATCGCGACCCTGGGCGAGCGCGTCGAAGACGTGTTCTACGTCACCGACCGCGCCGGCCTCCCGATCACCGACCCGCAGCGCCAGCAGGCGCTGCGCGAGCGACTGATCGAAGTGCTCAGCGTGTAACGACGGGAAGCCGTCGGCGCCCGTGCATTTGAGGCGGGCCCGACGCTTCCCTATAATCGCCGACAGCCCCATTCCCGCGATGACAACGACGCCCCAAGGGCGCGCCAGGACCTCATGAACCCTGATCTCGATGCCTTGCAACCGTATCCCTTCGAGCGCCTGGCGGCGCTTAAGGCCGACCTGACGCCACCGGCGCACCTAAGCCACAGGCCGCTGACCATCGGCGAACCCCAGCATCCGCCCTACCAGGCGGCACTGGACGCCCTGGTGCGCCATCAGGGGGAGTTCGCGCGCTACCCTGCGATCGCTGGTCTGCCACCATTGCGCCAGGCCATCGCCGCCTGGGCCAGCCGCCGCTTTGCTCTGCAAGGCCTGGATGCCGAGCGCCAGGTATTACCGGTCAATGGCACGCGGGAAGCCATCTTCGCCTTCGTCCAGGCCTGCCTGGACCGCTCACGTCCGGCGCGTGTGGTGGTGCCCAACCCGTTCTACCAGATCTATGAAGGCGCCACCTTGCTGGCCGGCGGCCAGCCGCTCTACCTGGACTGCCGTGCTGACAACGGCTTCCGGCCAGACCTGTCCGCCATCGATGCCGACACCTGGCGCGACGTTCAAATGGTGTTCATCTGCTCACCGGGCAACCCCACCGGCGCCGTAACGCCCCTCGAGGATTTTCAGCAGCTGATCCGCCTGGCTGACGAACACGATTTCATCATCGCCTCGGACGAGTGCTACTCGGAGCTGTACCTGGACGAACAGGCGCCACCTCCGGGCCTGCTCGAAGCTGCCGCCGCCATGGGGCGCCACGACTATCAACGTTGCCTGGTCTTCCACTCCCTGTCGAAGCGCTCGAACTTGCCGGGACTGCGTTCGGGTTTCGTTGCCGGTGATGCCGATCTGATCGCTCGCTTCCGTCGCTACCGCACCTACCACGGCTGCGCCATGGCCCTGCCGATTCAGCATGCGTCCATCGCCGCCTGGGCCGACGAAACCCACGTGCGCGACAATCGCGACGCCTATCGCGCCAAGTTCGCGGCGGTCACGGAGATTCTCTCGTCGGTGGTCGACTTTCCTACTCCGGAAGCCAGCTTTTATCTGTGGCCAGCAGTGCCCGACGGTGACGATGAGGCACTGACCCGGCGCCTGTATGCTGAAGCGCATGTCAGCGTGCTACCGGGCAGCTATATGGGCCGGATCGGTGCCGATGGCAGCAATCCAGGCAGTGGACGCCTGCGCCTGGCTCTGGTCGATGAGCTCACCGCCACCTGCGAGGCAGCAGAACGCATTCGACACCTGCTGGCCAGCGGCTGACGTCGCTGCCACCACGACGCCCCACTTCGAGGACAGGCCATGCTGACGCTCTATGTGATCAAGAACTGCGACACCTGCCGCAAGGCGCAAAAGGCACTGGACGCAAGCGGACACCCCTACCAGGTGCATGATCTGCGCGCTGACGGTGTCTCTGCCGCCCTGCTCGAGCACTTTCTCGAGTCGGTTGCGGTCAAGACGCTGCTCAATACCCGCAGCACTACCTGGCGCCAGCTGCCCGACGACGACAAGCAGGACGTCGACGCCAACAAGGCCCGCGAGCTGATGCTGGCCAACCCGACACTGATCAAACGCCCGCTGCTCGACAAGGGTGATGACATCCTGGTCGGCTATCGCGACGGCGATTACGACGCTCTCTAACCCCGATTGAACACGTTCACTTTAAAGGACATACGGCATGCACAGCTTTGCACTTGGTATCGGCACTCAGAACACCCAGGGCGACTGGCTCGAGGTCTACTATCCGGCCCCCCTGCTGACCCCTGACGCCAGCCTGGTCGAGGCCGCAGCCAAGGTCCTCGATGCGCCCAAGGGCACCGCCGTGGTCAGCTTCCTGCCCGAGCACTGCCAGGCCCTGGCTGATGCCCTGCGCGACGCAGGTCATCCAGAACAGGCCGACCTGGCCGCCAGCCTTGCTGCCAGCCAGCGCCCGCTGGTCGCGACCTTCATTGACCAGGACCTGCCTCCGCAGTCGGCCCCCGAGGTCTATCTGAAGCTGCACCTGCTGTCCCACCGTCTGGTCAAGCCGCACCAGCTCGACCTCACCGGCATGTTCGGTCTGCTGCGCAACATTGCCTGGACCAGCGAAGGCGCGATCGACGTCATCGAGCTGCCGGCGCGTCGCCTCAAGGCCCGCCTGGAAGGCCGCACCCTGTCGGTGGACTGCGTCGACAAGTTCCCCAAGATGACCGACTACGTGGTACCCGGCGGCGTGCGTATCGCCGATACCGCGCGGGTACGTCTGGGCGCCTACCTGGGCGAAGGCACCACCGTCATGCATGAAGGTTTCGTCAACTTCAATGCCGGTACCGAGGGCCCCGGCATGATCGAAGGACGCATCTCTGCTGGCGTGATGGTTGGCAAGGGTTCCGACCTGGGTGGCGGCTGCTCGACCATGGGCACCCTTTCCGGCGGCGGCAACATCATTATCTCCGTGGGTGAGGGCTGCCTGATCGGCGCCAACGCCGGTATCGGCATCCCCCTGGGCGATCGCTGCACCGTGGAGGCAGGCCTCTACATCACCGCGGGCGCCAAGGTCACCCTGCTCGACGACCAGAACCAGGAAGTTCGCACCCTGGCAGCCCGTGAGCTGGCGGGTCAGAGCGACCTGCTCTTGCGCCGCAACTCGACCAACGGCCGCATCGAGTGCCTGACCAACAAGAGCGCCATCGCCCTGAACGAAGCGCTGCACGCCCACAATTGATCCTGAGTGCGGCGGCCCCGGCCGCCGCCCCTCATCGAGACCGCCATGCCGACTACCGATCTTCCCGCCCCGACCGGCGCAACTGCGCCGTCCGAGACGCTTTCGCCCACCCTGGAGCTTGCCCTCGAGCTGCTGCGTCGTCCATCGGTGACACCGGACGACATGGGCTGCCAAACGCTGATGATCGAGCGCCTGGAGCGGCTTGGCTTCAACGTCGAAACGCTGCGCTTCGGCGACGTCGACAACTTCTGGGCGGTACATGGGCATCATGGCCCTGTCCTGGCCTTCGCTGGGCACACCGACGTTGTACCCACAGGCCCGGAGCACCAGTGGCAGACGCCTCCCTTCGCTCCTGAGATTGATGCCGACGGCATGCTCAGGGGGCGTGGAGCGGCTGACATGAAGGGCAGCCTGGCGGCAATGATCACAGCGGTGGAGCGGTTCATCCAGGAGCACCCCGATCATCCTGGGCGTATCGCCTTCTTGATCACCGCTGACGAGGAAGGACCGGCGGTGGACGGCACCCGTGCCGTCGTCGAATGCCTGCGCGAGCGCAACGAGCGCCTGGACTACTGTATCGTCGGCGAGCCGTCATCGACGGAGCGTCTGGGCGACGTCATCAAGAACGGGCGTCGCGGCTCGCTGGGTGGCGTTCTCACCGTGCGTGGCATACAGGGACATGTGGCCTATCCGCATCTGGCGCGGAACCCGATCCACCAGATCGCTCCGGCTCTGGATGCGTTGGCCAACGAACACTGGGACTCGGGCAACGACTGTTTCCCGGCGACCAGCTTTCAGGTCTCCAACCTGCGCGCTGGCACGGGAGCCACCAACGTCATTCCTGGCGAAGTGGAGGCCACCTTCAACTTCCGCTTCTCCACCGAGACGACCGACCAGCAGCTGCGTGATCGCACCGAAGCCATCCTGCGTGACTTCGACCTGGACTTCGATATTGACTGGACCTTGAACGGCCAACCTTTCCTGACCCGCGAAGGGGCCCTGGTCGATGCCGCCGTCGCTGGAGTACGTGATGTCACCGGCATTACCCCGGTGCTGTCCACCTCCGGTGGCACCTCCGACGGCCGCTTCATTGCCACCCTGGGCACCCAGGTGGTCGAGCTTGGCCCGCTCAATGCCACCATCCACAAGGTGGATGAGCGTGTCCGCGCCGCCGATCTCGATGACCTCAGCCACGTCTATGAAGCCATCCTGACGCGGCTTTTCGCCAGCGCAACGAAGTGAGGTGATGATGGAGCGCTATCCCGATATCGAGATCTACCTGGGCGATTGCGACCCTGAGCGCATCAGTCGCTGGCTGGCAGAGACTATCGACGCTGCACCGCTGGTATCCCGCGGCAAGTTCAAGTGGAGCACTCAAGGGCAGCGTGATGCCAGCGTGATCCCGGTGTTGCTGGTGGCCAAGGCGGCAGACGGTTTTGCCAGCCTGTGGCTCGACAGCGCCGACTCCCCTTGGGCTACCGACGCAGAGTTCGCCCGCGCGGCGGCCAAGGCGCTGGAGTGCGAGGTCCGCTGTTCCTTGGGCGGCTGGCAGCCTGGCGATGACCCTGACCGCTTCCTGCGGGTGCTGCCCGACGGCAGCGAAAGCGCGTTCGACTGGCCTGACTCCGGCCATTGAGGGACCGGCTCAAACGACGACGCCCCGCACATGGCGGGGCGTCTTCAGGGTAGCGACGACAGCGGAAAGGGGTCAGGTGATGACCGTTACATCGTCGGCTTGCAACCCTCGCTCATTTTCGACCACGTAATAGCGGACCTTTTGGCCCTCGGCCAAGGTGCGATGTCCGCGACCGCGTATCGCCCGAAAATGCACGAACACATCGTCGCCACCATCACGTGTGATGAAGCCATATCCCTTGTTGACGTTGAACCATTTGACCTCACCAATCTCGCGGTCGTCATCTTCGACATCGGCAAGATTGACCAGGCGCGGCGTCAGCGCATTAAGCGATAGGGTAGCCAGCAGCAACACGGCAAAGATGGCGCTGGCTGCAGCGACATAGCCGATCAGCAACGCCTCTTCACCGACAACCCCATGCAATGCCTCGACTGACACACCCGTGGCAAGACTCACCGCCAGGGCAATCAGCAGCGGCGCAGGAGCGGCCAGCAGCACACTGATCACACAACAACGAAAGAAAACCCTTTTATTCATGGACGTAAAAAACTCTCTTGGCATGATGAAGATAGATGGAAAGACCATGGGATCATCGTCTATGCCAATGACACAGGCGAGACCCTTCCGCCACGACTTCTTGGAAAAAGCCCAAGGCAGGCAGCAGACACGATGAACAGTGACACACCGCAACATGAGTCTATCACGGGTATTGACAAGCCGTCCGCCGATCTAGCAAAGCGTGTCGAAGATTTGGAGAGCCGGCTGGCCTATCAAGAACACTGGCTCGACAGCCTGGATGCGACCATCGCCTCCCAAGAGCGCCGAATGATGGAGCTGGAGCGCATCAACCGCCTGATGCAGCAGCGTTTGCGCGAACTGTCAGCGGATAATGAACGTGACCTTGGTGACACTCCCGGCCCCGAGGACGAGCTTCCCCCCCACTACTGAAGCCCCCGCCTCATAGATAAAAAAACACCGCCAGACGGATGCCTGGCGGTGCTGCTGTCAACGGCCTGACGGGGCGTCAGGCCACTAGCGCTATGACTTTACTCGAGACCGTCCAGATAACGCTCCACGTCCAACGCCGCCATGCAGCCGCTTCCGGCTGAGCTGACCTTGTGAAAAGGCGCCGGGCGATCACCTCAGACGAGGCTGTCCAGATATCGCTCCACGTCCAACGCCGCCATGCAGCCGCTTCCGGCTGAGCTGACCTTGTGAAAAGGCGCCGGGCGATCACCTCAGACGAGGCTGTCCAGATATCGCTCCACGTCCAAAGCCGCCATGCAGCCGCTTCCGGCTGAGGTAATCGCTTGGCGATACACATGGTCCATCACATCACCAGCGGCAAACACCCCAGCCACACTGGTCGCCGTGGCGTTACCTTCAAGGCCGGACTTGACCTTGATGTAGCCTCCGGCCATATCCAGCTGACCTTCAAAGATCGCGGTGTTCGGGCTGTGGCCGATCGCGATGAACACCCCAGGGGCGCTGATATCGCGGGTTGCGCCGGTCTCGACGGACTTGAGTCGGGCACCGGTCACGCCGGTGTTGTCACCCAGCACTTCATCCAGCGTATGGTTCCATACCAGCTCGACATTGCCGTTCTCAGCCTTTTCGAACAGCTTGTCCTGCAGAATCTTTTCCGCCCGCAGGCTATCGCGACGATGCACCAGGGTAACCTTGGAAGCGATGTTGGACAGATACAGCGCTTCCTCCACCGCGGTATTGCCTCCGCCGACGACGACCACTTCCTGGTTGCGATAGAAGAAACCGTCGCAGGTGGCACAGGCAGACACGCCCTGTCCCATGAACTGCTGCTCGGAGGGCAGCCCCAGATAGCGGGCGCTAGCCCCGGTGGCAATGATCAGGGCATCACAGGTGTAGGTACCGTTATCCCCCTTGAGCGTGAAGGGGCGCTGACGCAGTTCCACTTCATGGATATGGTCAAACAGCACTTCCGTATCGAAGCGCTCAGCGTGACGACGCATCCGCTCCATCAGCTCGGGACCCTGCACACCAGCATCATCACCAGGCCAGTTGTCCACATCGGTGGTGGTGGTCAGCTGCCCACCCGTCTGCATGCCGGTGATCAGCAGCGGCTTCAGGTTGGCCCTGGCAGCGTATACTGCGGCACTGTAGCCGGCCGGGCCGGAGCCCAGAATAATCAGACGTTCGTGGCGCGCTTCACTCATGGCTACCTCACTGGACCAGATGGCTGCAACGTCCAGAGAGAACGTGCAGCAAATTCAGAAAATGATTCGGCAGATTCGCCGCTGGTGACGTCGTCGTGCAGTCATCGAGGAGCTGCGTTCATCACCATGGGCCAAGCTGCGTCTTCTTCACCCTGCCTGCGGCCGACGGGGCGGGCTCGCCGCCCCGTCCACCACTGGCGCCAATCTACCCGAGACTGGCGCCAGCCATACCTTTACAGTGCGCTGGAGTGCGCGCCCAGGTACTTGGCAACACCTTCTGCGGTGTCCTTCATGCCTTCCTGGCCTTCTTCCCAGCCAGCTGGGCACACTTCGCCATGCTTCTGGTGATGCTGCAGCGCCTTGACCATGCGCAGCATCTCGTCAACGTTGCGGCCCAGCGGCAGGTTGTTCACCACCTGATGCTGTACCACGCCGTCTTCGTCGATCAGGAAAGAGGCACGCATGGCAACGCCGGCGTCCGGGTGCTCGATGCCGTAGGCCTGGGTGATCTCGTGCTTGACGTCGGCCACGATCGGGAAACCGACTTCACCGATGCCGCCGGCGTCGGGGCTGGTCTTGCGCCAGGCGTAGTGGGTGAACTGGGAGTCGATGGAGACACCGATCACCTCGACGCCCAGGTCCTTGAACTGCGCCAGACGGTTGTCGTGGGCGATGATCTCGGAGGGGCACACAAAGGTGAAGTCCAGCGGCCAGAAGAACAGCACGCGCAGCTTACCGTTGCTGTCGGACAGCTTGAAGTTGTCGACGATCTCACCGCTGCCGGTTACGGCGGCAGCTTCAAAATCGGGAGCTTGACGTCCTACCAGTACGCTCATGAAAGTCTCCTTGGGGATTGAAGCGTGATAAGGGAAGCTATCTTTGTTCCCAGCAAGGCGTACAAGACAAGGGCATACCCTAGGCGAGCACGTCCTGCTGGGCCAATCGACCAGCATCACTGGTCCGATAGAAGCTCGCTATTGTCACCTGCCGAGGATGACGCCGCAATGACCCTGTCATTGCTCGGCGGTAACGCGCCTCGCGGCCGCCACTGGCCGGCCACCGCTCAAGCGCTTAGATGACCTCGTCATCGTCTCCGGCCACCACGGAGAGGATCTCTTCCGTCACCGGGTCCACCTCGATACGAAAATGGATGGGTGCGCAGCACTGAGAGCAGTCCTCCCAGGTTTCGTGGCTGCCCTGGGACGTGTCCACCAACACCTCGATGGTGGCATCGCAGTAGGGACAGTCGAGCGTCCACTCAGGCAATGTCGATTCATGCATGCCACGCCTCCGTGGTTGGCCAAGGCCTGTCGAAGGACCCACCATGGGGTTGGCCGACGCTGCTTTCAAGGCCCGATCCGGCACCCGATTTCATCACCATGGTTGAATAACGCAACTATGATGACCAAGTACTACTAAGGGATCTGCCGCAAGACCTCGCCGATCCCCGCGAACCTGGACCGTTCGACTCAATGCCTCAGGAGGAAAGCATGAGCAGTGATTCCCTACCGGATACTCGCCAGACCCTCGACGTTGGCGGGACGCAGTACGATTACTACAGCCTCGCCCAGGCCGCAGATGCCCTGGGGGATATCCAGCGCCTGCCGATGACCCTCAAGGTGCTGCTGGAAAACCAGCTGCGCTTTGCTGACGACGAGAGCGTGTCCAAGGAAGACCTGCAGGCCTTGGTCGACTGGCAGAAGGAAGGCCGCTCCGACCGTGAGATCGGCTACCGCCCGGCGCGGGTACTGATGCAGGACTTCACCGGGGTTCCGGGGGTGGTCGACCTGGCGTCCATGCGCGCTGCCGTGGAAACACTCGGGGAAGAGCCTTCACGGATCAATCCGCTGTCACCGGTCGATCTGGTGATTGACCACTCCGTCATGGTCGACAAGTACGGCGACCCATCCGCCTTCAAGGACAATGTGGCGCTGGAGATGGATCGCAACCGTGAGCGTTACGAGTTCCTGCGCTGGGGGCAGGATGCCTTCGACAACTTCCGCGTCGTTCCTCCGGGAACCGGCATCTGTCACCAGGTCAACCTGGAGTACCTGGGCAAGACGGTGTGGACGCGGGATGACAATGGCAAGACCCTGGCCTACCCCGACACGCTGGTCGGCACCGACTCCCACACTACCATGATCAACGGCCTGGGCGTGCTGGGCTGGGGCGTCGGCGGTATCGAGGCAGAGGCGGCCATGCTGGGACAGCCCGTCTCGATGCTGATCCCCGAGGTCATCGGCTTCAAGCTGACCGGCAAGTTGCGTGAAGGCATTACCGCCACTGACCTGGTACTGACCGTCACCGAAATGCTGCGCAAGAAGGGAGTGGTCGGCAAGTTCGTCGAATTCTACGGTGACGGCCTCAAGGATCTGCCGCTGGCTGACCGCGCCACCATCGCCAACATGGCCCCCGAGTACGGCGCGACCTGCGGCTTCTTCCCGGTGGACGATGAGACGCTGAACTACATGCGCCTGTCGGGCCGTGACGAGGCTCAGATTGCGCTGGTCGAAGCCTATTGCAAGCAGCAGGGTCTGTGGCGAGAGCCGGGCCACGAGCCGATTTTCACCGATACCCTGGCGCTGGACATGGGCGACGTCGAAGCCAGCCTGGCCGGCCCCAAGCGCCCACAGGACCGGGTTGCCTTGAGCCAGCTCGCGCAGACCTTCGAAAAGCTGATGGCCGACGAGGGGACGCCATCGTCCGATAGCCGCAATGACAAGCTGGGCTCTGAGGGTGGCCAGACCGCCGTCGGTGTCGAGCGCAGCTATCGCCATTCCAGCAGCCAGGACGTCAATTACAAGGGCAAGGATTTCAGCCTTGACCCAGGCGCCGTGGTGATTGCCGCCATTACTTCCTGCACCAATACCTCCAACCCCAGCGTGATGATGGCCGCCGGCCTGCTGGCCCGCAAGGCCAAGCAAAAGGGCCTGACCACCAAGCCCTGGGTCAAGACGTCGCTGGCCCCCGGTTCCAAGGTGGTGACCGACTACCTGGCCGCAGCCGGGTTGCAGGATGATCTCAACGAGCTGGGCTTCAACCTGGTCGGCTACGGCTGTACCACCTGCATCGGCAACTCCGGGCCGCTGCCGGAACCCATCGAAGAGGCCGTGAAGGACGGTGACTTGACCGTGGCCTCGGTGCTGTCCGGTAATCGCAACTTCGAGGGCCGGGTGCATCCGCTGGTGAAGACCAACTGGCTGGCATCACCGCCCCTGGTGGTGGCCTTTGCCCTGGCCGGCAATGTGCGCTGCAACCTGGACAAGGACCCCATCGGCGAGGATAGCCAAGGTGAGCCGGTCTACCTGAAGGACATCTGGCCATCCCAGGCCGAGGTGGCCGAGGCTGTCGAGAAGGTCAACACCGAGATGTTCCACAAGGAGTACGCGGAAGTCTTTGATGGCGACGAGGTGTGGAAAGCCATCAAGGTGCCGGAAAGCGAGGTCTACGAGTGGGACGACAACTCCACCTACATTCAGCACCCGCCCTTCTTTGAGGGCATGGGCAAGGAGCCGGCCAAGGTCGAGGACGTCAAGGACGCCCATATCCTGGCGATGCTTGGCGACAGTGTCACCACGGACCACATCTCCCCTGCCGGCGCCATCAAGCCCGACAGTCCGGCTGGCCGCTACCTGCAGGAAAACGGGGTCAAACCCGTCGACTTCAACTCCTACGGCTCTCGCCGGGGCAACCATGAAGTCATGATGCGCGGCACCTTCGCCAACGTGCGCATTCAAAACGAGATGCTCGATGGCGTGGTCGGTGGCGAGACTCGCCACGTGCCCAGTGGTGAGCAGATGGCGATCTACGATGCGGCCATGAAGTACCAGCAGGAAGGTACACCGCTGGTGGTGGTCGCCGGCAAGGAATATGGCACCGGGTCCTCCAGGGACTGGGCCGCCAAGGGGACCTTGCTGCTTGGGGTACGCGCAGTGCTGGCGGAATCCTACGAACGCATCCACCGCTCGAACCTGATCGGCATGGGCGTGGTACCGCTGCAGTTCCCCGAAGGCGAGGACCGCAAGTCGCTGGGCATGACCGGTGACGAGACCGTGTCCATCGAGGGGCTGGATAGCCTGCGTCCCGGTGGCAAGGTCAAGGTGACCATCAAGAGCGACAAGGGCGAGAAGACCTTGGATGCGCTATGTCGTATCGACACCGCCAACGAGCTCGAGTACTACCGCCACGGCGGCATTCTGCACTACGTCCTGCGCAAGATGATCGGCGCCGCCTGATCGGCCAGCCAGGAGCCCCCGCTCCTGGTGTTATCGCCATAAAGACCCTGCTCCGGCAGGGTCTTTTTTTGTCTGTGCCGCTAGCGGCAGGCTGGAAGCTGAAGCTAAAAACACAGAACCCTGCCGACCGGCAGGGTTCCTCGTGTGGTGTTGACGTGCGGGATGATTAGAAGGCGCGACGCCGATAGTCCCTGTAATTCGGACTCCAGCAGCTCTTCTCGATATCCCGACGCAACTTGGTGCCGTCACTTTTCAACGCCACCCCTTCATGCTGGGCCTGGGCCGCGACGTCGAAGGCGATGGACTTGGAGATCTCGCGGATACGCGACAGCGGCGGCAGCATGGCGCCCTCGCCTTCCTTGACGATCGGGGCTTCACGCGCCAGCGCACGGGAGGCGGCCATCAACATGGCGTCGGTGACCCTGCGGGCGCCGCTGGCCACCACTCCAAGGCCAATGCCTGGGAAAATGTAGGCATTGTTGCACTGGGCAATGGGAATGGTGCGGCCGTTGATCTCGACCGGGGCGAAGGGACTGCCGGTGGCGACCAGCGCATCACCGTTGGTCCACTCCAGCACGTCAGCGGGCACCGCTTCAGCACGGGAGGTCGGGTTCGACAGCGGCATGATCAGCGGCATCTGGCAGTTGGCATGCATCGCCTTCACCACCTGTTCGGTGAAGATGCCCTTCTGTCCGCACACACCAAGCAGCACCGTCGGTTGCACCTGCTTGACCACCTCCAGCAGGTCCTGGCCGTTCCAACCTTCGACTGACTGTGCGGGGTGTGCCAGGCGCCGCTGGAAGTCTCTCAGCCAGGTCTGATCATCGGTGACCAGGCCCTCGCGATCGACCATGTAGACGCGCTCACGGGCCTGGGACTCGGTCAGCCCTTCGGCCATCATCGCCACGACCACCATCTCGGCAATCCCGCAGCCGGCAGAACCGGCACCCACGAAGACGACCCGCTGACGAGCCATGCCTTCGCCACGCGCCTGGCAGGCTGCCATCAATGTCCCCACGCAGACCGCGGCGGTGCCCTGGACATCGTCATTGAAGCAGCACATCTCGTCGCGATAACGCTCCAGCAACGGCATCGCGTTGGCCTGGGCAAAATCCTCGAACTGCAGCAATACCTTTGGCCAACGACGCTTCACCGCCTGCATGAAGGTCTCGATGAACTCGTCGTACTCTTCCTGGCTGATGCGCGGATGACGCCAGCCCATATAGCGGGGGTCATCCAGCAGCTGCTGGTTGTTGGTCCCCACGTCCAGCATGATCGGCAGGGTATTGGCGGGGCTGATGCCGCCACAGGCGGTGTACAGCGACAGCTTGCCGATGGGAATGCCCATGCCGCCGATGCCCTGATCCCCCAGGCCCAGGATGCGCTCGCCGTCGGTGACCACGATCACCTTGACGTTATCCTTGGTGGCACTTCTGAGGATGTCATCCATGTACTCGCGATCCGGGTACGAGATGAAAAGGCCCCGGTGGTTGCGATAGATATTGGAGAATTCCTCACAGGCCTTGCCGACCGTGGGGGTGTAGATGATCGGCAGCATCTCTTCGAGATGGCCGGACACCAGGCGGAAAAACAGCGTCTCGTTATCGTCCTGAATCGCCCTCAGATAGATATGGCGGTCCAGATCATTCTGGCACTGCTGGTACTGGTGATAGGCGCGCTCGACCTGCTCGTCAATGGTCTCGACGTTCTGTGGCAACAGGCCAATCAGGTTGAACTGCAGACGTTCCTTCTGGGTGAAGGCACTACCCTTGTTGAGCAGCGGCATCTCCAACAGAGAGGGGCCAGCGTAGGGAATATAGAGGGGACGCTTAGGTTCTGTGCTCATCTCTCGTCTCGTTTGGTGACTCGGTCAAGGGACTCTTGTCAATCGCCCTTCTCAGGGGGCTCGGTCGAGTCCGAGTACTCTTGCGGTACCCTTTGTGCCCACTCTAGCACGCCAGCGAGCAGGCCCCAGGAAAAGCGGTGGTGCTAGGGGACAGTCATGCGCAGTTTGGCTCAGACCCCGGGAGGCCGACCATAAGGATGCTGCCCCCGAGGGCCGGAGTCAGCATCCCTTGCGGCGTCAGACGAAGCGGCCAAGGCCTGAGGCAATGCGCAGGCGGTCCATCAAGGGAGCCGCCTCGGCCCGGGCACGCTCAGCGCCCTTCTTCAGCACTGACTCGATGTGGCCTGGGTCTTCCATCAGGGCGTGATAACGCTCCCGAGGCTCGCGCAGCTGCTCGTTGAGCAGCTCGAAAACGCGATTCTTGGCATCGCCCCAGCCGATACCGGCGACGTAATCGTCTCGCATGGCCTGAGTATCGGACTCGCTGGCAAACGCAGAGTAGATCTGAAACAGCGTACAGCTGTCGGGGTCTTTCGGCTCGCCGGGCTCGAGCGAATTGGTCTTGATCTTGCGCACCAGCTTCAGAAGCTTCTTCTCAGGCACAAACAGCGGAATGGTGTTGTTGTAGCTCTTGGACATCTTGCGTCCGTCGAGTCCACCAAGCACCTGCACACGCTCATCCACCACCGCCTCAGGCAGCGTGAAGAAGTCTCCTTTGTACAGGTGATTGAAACGGCCAGCCATGTCACGCGCCATTTCAATGTGCTGAATCTGGTCACGCCCCACCGGCACACGATTGGCCTGGAACATCAGAATGTCCGCAGCCATCAGCACCGGATAACCGAACAGCCCCATGGTGACGCCCTTGTCCGGGTCCTGGTTGCCCGCCTCTTCATTGTCCGCCACGGCGGCCTTGTAGGCATGTGCGCGGTTCATCAAGCCCTTGGCGCAGACGCAGGACAGCATCCAGGTCAGCTCGGGGATCTCAGGAATGTCGGACTGCCGATAAAAGATGGCATTGTCGGTATCGAGCCCAAGAGCCATCCAGGTCGCTGCGATTTCCAGGCGTGATTGCTGCACCCGCTGGGGATCCTGACACTTGATCAAGGCATGCAGGTCGGCCAGGAAATAATAGGACTGGACGCTCGGATCGAGACTGGCTTCGATGGCAGGCTTGATGGCACCAACATAATTGCCCAGATGAGGCGTACCGGTCGTGGTAATACCGGTGAGAACCCGGGTCTTGTCGGAGGCTGCGGAAGTAGCGGACATGAACGACACTCTGTATCGGCAAATGCCCGCTATGGTAACGCCAAGGCCGAACGATGGCGACCTGCCCGGCCACATTGCGTCGTGCTGCCAGCAGCGACGCAGTGGACATGCTCAGGGCTCGCCAGTGGAGCGGCGAGCTCTGCCTATCGGGAACAGCGCAGCCCGTCAGCTTAGAACGCTGTCGACACTGACCACAGGGAGTGAGAACGCCTCGCCCACAGCCGCATAGGTCAGCTTGCCGTCGTGCACGTTGAGCCCCGCCGCAAAATGGCGGTCTTCCGCCAGCGCGCGGCGCCATCCCTTATCCGCCAGTGCTACCACAAAGGGTTGCGTGGCATTGGTCAACGCCTGGGTCGAAGTGCGCGCGACCGCACCCGGCATATTGGCCACGCAGTAGTGCACGACGCCATCGACGATATAGGTGGGTGCCGCGTGGGTGGTCGGCCGCGAGGTCTCGAAGCATCCCCCCTGGTCAATGGCCACGTCGACCAGCACCGCACCAGGCTTCATGTCGGCCAGCATGGCCCGGGTAATCAGCTTTGGAGCTGCCGCCCCAGGCACCAGCACCGCACCAATGATCAGATCGGACTCGCGCACCGCCTCATCCAGCGCATCGGCGCAGGAGAACACCGTTTTCATGCGCCCTTGATAGCGGTCATCCAGTGTTTCCAGGCGGGGAATCGACTTGTCCAGCACAGTCACCTCGGCGCCTAGACCCAGCGCCATACGGGCCGCGTTTTCGCCGACGACACCACCACCAATCACGGTGACCCGGGCCGGAGCGACGCCTGGCACGCCTGGCAATAGCACGCCAGCTCCACCCTGCGCCTTCTCAAGACTATGGGCACCCGCCTGTACCGCCATACGTCCTGCAACAGTGCTCATCGGGGCCAGCAGCGGGAGCCCGCCTTGGGCAGCGGTAATGGTTTCATAGGCGATGCAAGTAGCTCCGCTGTCCAGCAGACCCTTGGTCAGGGTTTCCTCGGCAGCCAGATGCAGATAGGTAAACAGGGTATGCTGGGGTCCTAGCCGAGCCACCTCTTCCGGCTGCGGTTCCTTGACCTTGAGAATCAGCTCCGCCGCCTGAAACAAGGCCTCGACGTCGGCCTCGATGGAGGCACCGGCGGCGATGTAGGCATCATCGCTATAGCCAGCACCGTCACCGGCACCGGACTGGACCACCACCTGATGACCACGCTCGCTCAATTCCCGCGCACCACTAGGCGTCAGCGCGACACGGTACTCATGGTTCTTGATTTCCTTGGGTACGGCGATCTGCATGATGGCGTTCTCCACACGTGATAACGATAGCGAGCACCTGTAGTGCTTTTCTCTTCATCACCAGTGAAGCACAAGATTTTTTTGCGGTGGAAGCGCCCCATCAAAAACGGAAAAATCCTTAAAAAGACAGCGACCAGGCAAAACAACCCTCTTCCATCAGAGGGTTAAACAGCAAGACAGACTGGCAAGGCTGGGGGGGGGGAGGAGCGCAGCCCCCTCCCGAACGTCACGGCGTGGCAGCGACCTGGGAGGGGGGCACTTCAAGAGGGTGGAGAGGTTCTTCGGCTTCTGCTCACACCTTCACTTAGTAAAGGGCAAGAAACGCCTTGATCGTATCTTTTAGCGCCATCTCCAGGGGCTGGCTTTCGTCTGTTGCTACTAGTGGATAGACACTCCTGATAAAACGCCTCACTCCATTCACCTCAGCATCAATATAAATAATAAATATCGATGCATCGTTGGGGTTTTCCTCCTCCGAGTACACGCCCCTTAAATACTCCTCACCTGAGAAATATTCTTCAAACTCATTCTGGTCCATGACCGTGAAGCTAAAATCCGCCTCATGGTTCATCATCGATGTCGCTACGGCTGCACCGATAAGCCCGAAAACACTACCTGCTGCCTGAGCTTTTAGCGCCTTTCGCATATTCGAATAGATAACAAAATGATGAACCTTGATTTCAACAGCATCCTCGTCAGGCGAAATAGCATCAAATGCCATATGCTGAAACAGCCTTAACGGAGACGGGTCTGTCGCATCATGATTCACACGGTATATACCGTAGGCATCGCTTGTCACTAGATAACTGAAGGTTTCCAACTCTGACTCTGAAGCCGGCCTAGAATCATGAATAATCACCGACTCCGATTCATGCAAATTATGTACATCCATTTTCATCGGACTGGCGGAGCACCCCACAAGCGCCAAGGCCAACATCAACCAAACCATACATCGCATCTTCACACTCCAGAACATTGTTATTTTCAACAAAAGATAACCTAAGCGTTGATCAAGGCAGAGCTACTACCGAAAGAGCTTAGCCGCAGGTTCTAAGGTCAACACCTGCGCACAAAGACTCCGCCTGTGGCACGCACAATGTGATGCTACACCTGCTTTTTTCATGCCAATACGATGATAGAGACACAGCCATCCGCCATTAGCATTAGCAGCTGGCGTCCTATCGATCGAGCAACATCATTGCCTCCGCCATAATAGAGCTGAGGCGGTCGCGCCCTGAACACACCCTGTCTACAGCAAGCTCAAAGTACGACAATTAACCGAGGGGTTACCAGGCAGAACTATCCTGAATCCAGCATTCGAACGAACAACGTTAGTCACTATCGAGCACTAAAAGAAAAAGCAGGCCAGAGTCATTTAAACCGATATCCTAGCTCGCCCTTTGGTGGGCGAAAAAAAGGATAACTATCACACTATCTACTCTTTCAGTAGGGAGGCAACCACGGCAGAGCACTATCGATTAGTACTTGATTGAAGCGATAATCTACTGAGCTGCACAGTCAATTGTGTAGCCAGAAGGGGTATAAAATGGGAAACAAACCTATGGTCAAATGCTAGACTGTGAAGCACATGGCCGCTAATTAATGCAAACATCGTCGCTGACGGTATGGTTCGGCGCGTCGCCGGTCTAAACCAAGCATCCCTGTCTCATCCGCACTGACATTGAGGTCCTTGGTGGCATGAAGGGCGTCGCCAAAAGCTTCAGGCTCCTCCTCAGCGCGTGAGGCAAAAGGTTCTTCGGGACCAACCTGCATATACCTGCTACCCAACGTCTCGTAATTATTCTATGGATTTATAATAATAAGCGAGCAGAAAGCGAAATACTAAAGGGATCTCAGTTGACCCATCGATCGTGTTGCACTAAGAAGCTTCATCCGGCCTCAAAGAACTCGGTAAGCAGTCTACTACAAGAAAATCAAACAGCAAAGAAGTATGTCTAGGCAGGTAAAGGACTGAGAGGCATAGCCCACTCCGGACTGCCACGGGTTTCTGCTCAACTGAGCATCCAAGACATACCTACTGAAAAAAATTAAACCATCTATGAGCTTAAATATGACAAAACCTCTTGTTCCGCTTCCTCAGGAAAAAAAACAACCAAACGATGTGGAACAAAATCTGAATGGAGCTGGCAAAGCTCTTTAGTCTTTTCATCCATCCATGTTTTTACCGCATGCTCAAGAATTTCAAGATAATCTACCATTTCAGACCTCTCTAAGCGTGGAAGGTCAAAATGAACAATATAAACATCAAATTCACTTATCCAGTCGAGATCCAACAGACAGTCATTAAAGGCATTCCAATTTTCACCGAAATATCCATTTGGAGCTTTCAATTCACGCCCGTAAGTCTCGAAAACATTAGTTTGATCACTAATATCAACCCCATTAATACAAGCCACACAACCGTGCTGACGCAACTCATCTATTTCAGGAGACTTGAAAAAAAATTTGGCATTTCCATATCTAATCCATCCTTATAAATGTTGTGTAGTGATCAGGCGTATAGTAGAACTCCCCACCCTGCCCGGTTACGATTCTCTGAGGGCCGGGTCCAGATATTCCTGGCGTGGGATGAACATATTCGACATGATACCCTTTTGGGTGGACCGGAAGTTCTGGGTCAGTTTTTCCACGAACAGGTCTGTTTTGGAAAATTTCCCCATCATTTCTCCCAACCGAAGACTTCAGCCCACTCTCAATTCGATCAAGCGTCGGTCTAAGATTAACCGTACCGGTAAATACAGTTCCGGTTTTGCGATCAACAACCGTCACACCGTCAACAAAGTCAGTAATCCGACGGTTTGAGGCACCACTCCCCGTTGGCCTCCTTGGCCCGCCCATCGCCGCCACCACAGTGGCCAACGCGGCGGCCTCTTCAATGCTTAAGTTCGAGAATCCCCGGAACTGTTCCACTCTGTCAGCATCGACCACTAGGTCCAGTGCCGCGTCTTTCTGCTCACGCAACACCATAGCATCGTCTGCCGCACTGAAGGGGATATCTTCAGGCCCCCGCCCCATTAGACGATCAAGTGCGTCTTTAAACAGCTCCTCATCACCAAGGTCCTGGTCGTACCTTGCCGCACAGGCCGCTACATCGGTTTGACATAAGTTGATCAGCTCTTGCTGCTGACGATCAGACAGCTCGTGGTAACGCGCCTCGATCTCTCCGCAATCCTCTCTCGCCTCACAGCCGTCCACCTCGTCGACGTACTCGTCGATTTGCTGATGCGACAGGTAGTTATACTGCGTCGCACTGCTCGCCACTTGAGCGCCGATCTGCAGCTCGTTGTCGTCGTTGCTGGCGATCTCGGCGGCGATGACGCCGATGATCTGGGAGTTCATCACCAACAGCCGGCCTTTGTCGGCCTGGCTTATGTCGCTGTACTCTCCAGCGAGCTTGTCGACCAGCAGTTCGTTGGCACCGGCGGCGAGTGCGCCGGTGGTGAAGTCGCCCCCTGCCGCTTCGGCGGCCAGGCCGCCCATGACGGCGTGCAGTGCACCGTCAAGCCCCCCGCCAGCAGTGCTGGGCGTTGCGCCGATATCGGCCAGCGACGCCACCGACTGATGTTGGGCTTGCGGGTATGGCTCTCGCTGGTGTTGGCGGCGGATGCCAGAGTGACGTCACCGCCGGAGACCAGGCCTAGGCTCCCCTACTCGTCGTTACGAATCATCAACTGAGAGGTTTCTGATCAGGGTACTCAAACTTTGTCGTGATACTCCCGTCCTCATTGATAAACAGCGTAAACGCATCCCAGTCACCACCGGTATGCGCCTTCATCTTCGAGTGGAGCTGGGGGACCAAATCTAACGCTTCATCATTCCTCAAAAGGGCATATTTTTTTTCGCCCCCCACAAAAAAAGTTAGCTGGCTACCGACACTAGAGCTTCCGTCATCATAACCATGATCATACTCAAACCGACATGAGGCATTTGTGAACCCTTCCGGTGCCCTCGCAGCCACAGCTCGATAGAGTTGATCGATTAACAAGCGCTGATCTTCTATGGGATATGTCATGGCTACTGTCCTGATTGATTGTGGAATCTTCGCTCAAACGGAACGCCGTCAATTTCGTACTCAATCGTCAAGCTGTCCGGCCTCGGATTATATGGATCGGCCCGGTTCAGCCGCACAGTCACATTCCCCACATCATCGCCATTTTGAAACATCCAAGACACGACACCTAGCCTACAAGGCACGCACTAGTCAGTCCGCACTCGACAATCAATTCCGTTAAAGACATCCTTATCACCTCGAAGATATTGTTTTAATAATACCAGCCATTCGATTGATTCCATACCGTCAAAAAGCGGATCGTAGTCACCTGTCACAGTCCCGATCAGTTCTGACACCTCCGGAATATCAGATATCAACTTAATCAATCCATTGAGATATTTAATCATCTCTTCAGACGCTTCATCAGTATGACAAAATTCGCGCTCTACCACTTCGACCATGCCGCCTTCTTCGTCCAAGTCCCAAGTTTGATAAAAGGCCCCACTCATCCACGAGCGTAGGGTTTTCAAATCGGCATCAGAAATAGCACGCTGCTGAGCATTTTTCATAAAAAGGCCTTAGTTAATCACTTTTGACACAGGATGGCCGGTTATGATGCGATAGCCGTTTGGTAAAGATGAGTCTGGCATTATTACCACTCTGACCCCGGTAACCGATTGTGGAAAAGTTCCTCCCTTCGGAACCCACTTTCCTGTTGGTTGCCCAATATCCAAATCAAAAACCGCAACTCTACGGCTTCCTGGATTTGCCAAATAGGCTTCAATATCAGATTGACGAGCTGCAATAACTTGAGCGGTGTACCTCTCTGCATCTGAAATCGATAAAAATGATGACGCACCGCCGCTGGGAGCTCGTTGCCCGCCTATGCCATTCGCTCGCTGAATCAGTTGCTGGTCTGTTTTTCCAACATGTCTGTCGATCAAATGACCACCGGCATTTTCGTGCAGTATCAACCCACCACCTGGCACACTATCCGTGCCCACAGACCCCGGCACATCATCCAAGCTAGCATACGTCTGCCCCTCGGGCGATACGTAGTACCTGTCGCCCTCTGGAGACTGGTACACCTTGTATCCCGGTGGCGTGGTGTGCTGCGCGCCTACCGGCCTCAGCTCAAGGGAGCCTGCTGGCAGGTCCACTCTGGTGCTGTTGGCAGCGGTAGTGACCAACCGACCGGTTCTTCCGGCCGTCATGGCAGTTTTCAGGCCTAACGTCCCGGCAAGCGACACCAACTCCACCGCGGCCTTGCCTAGCTCCACCCCGGCGTTGTAAGCACCGTCAGCACCCGCTCGCTCGTACTCACGCTGGTAGGTCTCAAGCCGCTCGGCGTAGTCCTGAGCCGCCGATTCAATCAACGTGACGATGATGTTGTCTTCCTGCAGCAAGGCCGCCATGGCGGCGTAGGTATCACCATCAAACAAGGCCAGAAGATCATCGGCACTCTCGTAGAGAGCTTCCGGAACGCCTGATACCATGCCAGAGTGATAGGCGCTGTCTTGCAGCTGGTCCACCTCAGTCCAGTATTCGTTACGCTCCGCCTTGCAGCTAAGGCTTTGACACGCCTCCAGCTCCTGGCTTTTCTGTTCCTCCTGCCAATGGCTCAGGTAGTTATACTGCGTCGCGCTCCCCGCCACCTGGGCGCCGATCTGCAGCTCACTGTCGTCGTTGCTGGCGATCTCGGCGGCGATGACGCCGATGATCTGGGAGTTCATTACCAGCAGCCGGCCTTTATCGGCCTGGTCCAGGTCGCTGTACTCTCCAGCGAGCTTGTCGACCAGCAGCTCGTTGGCACCGGCGGCGAGTGCACCGGTGGTGAAGTCGCCGCCCGCGGCTTCGGCAGCCAGGCCGCCCATGACGGCATGCAGGGCAGCCTTGTTCAGGCTGCCGTTTTCAAGGGAGGTATTGCCGATGGCGTTGAAGCCAGCGGCGGCGAAGGTGTTGGCCAGGCTCGCCTGGAGCGCGTCACCCAGCTCGGCGTCACCGCCCAGCGCCCGGTCCAACAGCGCGGAGGTGGTGTTCTGCAACAGCTGGTTGGCGCCGAACTGGCCCGCCCCTTGCCAGGTGCCAAGGGGGGCGCCTGTGACCGTCCCGCTATTGGGCAGGCCGGTGGTGGTGCCGGTCTGAGTACCGGTCCAGCCGTCGTACAGGCCGCTGGTCAGTCCGGCGGTCACGCCCGCCACGGCGTAGCCGCGCAGGGCGTCACTGGAGGTGACGTCGCCCCAGACCTCGCCCAGATCACCCTGATGATTGATGGTGCTGACAGCGGCGTTGCTGGCCATGCCCGTCAAGGCGGCGGTAGCGGCCATATTGGCCCAGCCCGCCGCGGTGGTAGTCGTGGCTGCGGCCCAGACAGTGCCAGCGGCGGCAGTGGCTCCCCCGGTGCCGGCAGCGGTCGCCACCAATCCACTGGCCGCCCCTGCGGTGAAGTAGGCCACCACAATCGCCACCACCAGCTGCGCGGCGGCGCTCATACCCGAGTGGTCATAGTTCCACTGGTCATGGAGGGCCTTGACCTCGCGCCAGTCGACGTCGCCACGGGCTTCCATCTCGGCCAGCCAAGCTAGGCTCGGGTCGGCTTCGACCATGGCGCTGATGGTCTGGTGGATGCTCTGCTCATCGACCTGCTCGATGTCGACGTTGACGCCCTGGGCGGCGCGGATGATCCGCTCCCCCTGGGCCACCAGCTCACTCTGGCGCAGGGTCTCGACGGTCTCGCCTTCGCCCTTGGCCGACTGCCAGACGGCATTGCTCGAGCTCTTCTCGTGGGTCTCGCTATGCAGGTCGCGGGCATGGGCGAAGGTAATCTCGCCGCCGCTGTCCAGCACCAGGTCGTTGCCAGCCTCGAGTCGGGCGCCCTCATAGGTCTGGTCGCCGTCGCTGACGATGATCAGGTCACCGCCGCTGGCGATCTCGCTGCCCTGGGCGCGCAGGTCCTGCACTTCATCGAGACGATGCTTGTCACCGCCGAACAGGCCGCCGCTCTCGTTCTTCTCGTAGCGGGAGTAATCCTCGTCGTTGGCGGCCAGCAGGGCCACGTCGCCACCGGCATACAGATACGCCTCATCGCCAGCGCTGGCGGTGCTTGCCACCAGGGTGAGATCGCCCCCAGCGGCGACCGTCAGGTCGGTGCCGGCCGCCAGCTCGCTGCCCTGCTGACGCACCGTGCGGGTGTCGTAGGTCTTGTTGGGCTTGCGGGTGTGGCTCTCGCTGGAGTTGGCCGCAGACGCCAGGGTGATGTCGCCGCCGGCGACCAGGCCCAGCCCCTCGCCGGCTTCGACGCGGCTGGCGAGAAGGCCGATATCGCCCCCGGCGCTAAGGCTCGCACTGCCTCCGGCCTCAAGGATGCTACCCACCTGGGTCACGCTGTCGGTGGCGGTGATCTGGCGACGACTGACGTCGCGGCTGGCGTCGCTGTCCTCACCGGAGACAATGGCCATGTCGCGCCCGGCGGCCAGCACCAGGTCATCACCGCTTAAGACCTGACTTGCGTCGATCGCGATATCCCGTCCGGCCTGCCAGGTAAGATCGCCCCCGGCAGCGGTGGTTGAGCCGAGCGTGGTGGCGCTGTCTTGGCGATCGCGGCCGCGGGCATCCTGCCAGTGGCTAACGTCCACCACGGCCCCGGCCACGATGTCACGACCGGCGGTCACGGACAGGTCAGCACCGCTGGTCACGCTGCCACGATTGACCACGTCACGCCCGGCCTGGATGTCGAGCTGGTCGCGGGCGCTGATGCTGCCGCCCTGGTCAAGATAGCTGCGATAGTCCCGTGAGGTGCCAGCGGCCACACTTAAGCGGTCGTTGACTACGTCACCCTCAAGGGCCGTCAGGCTGACCCGGTCCCCGCGAATCTGTCCCCCCATGGCGTTGCGGATATCGTCGCGGGCGGTGAGGTTCAGGGCGTCACCGGCCTCGACCAGGCCGCCCTGCAACACCGACCCTGCGGCGTAGGCATTAAGGTCGTGGGTGGCGCGAAGGGTGCCGACGTTGACCAGATCGCCGCCGCTGATCAGGTCGATATCTCGGCCCTGGATCACCCCGCCACCGCGCACGTCTCGGCTGTCCAGGTTGGCCAGGTACAGCACCGGCGCGAGCACCGTCTGGCCGTCGATCTGACGCTCCTCCAGCCAGACGATGTCGTGGGTCAGCGCCGCCACCTG